>DAOUAG010000199.1:0-15150 GCA_034433815.1 Dehalococcoidia bacterium
CCATTGGCGCGTCTCTTACCACGCTGGAGATCGATCCCGCGAAAGTAACCATCGCCCGGGACAATGTCCGGGAGGCAGGCCTGGAAGACGTCATCACCATCGTCCCCGGCGACGCCTTTGCCTACCTGCGCAATGACCCGGAGCCATTCGATTTCGTGTTTCTGGACGCTGAGAAAGAAGATTATCCGGCCTTCTACGAGCTGGCCGTGCCTCTGCTCCCAGCGGGCGGCGTTCTAGTTGCCGACAACCTCACATCCCATGAGCACGAGCTAGCGTCCTTCCGAGGGCGGGTCATGGCAGACCCTCGCGTTTCGGCGATGGTCGTGCCCGTCGGCCGAGGCGAGCTCCTTGCTGTTAAAATCTAAGGGGTCGCAAACGCCGGGGTGGTGGAATTGGTAGACACGGCGGACTTAAAATCCGCTGCCGCGTCCGCGGCGTGTGGGTTCGACCCCCACCCCCGGCACCAACCTGGTCCTACCGCGCACTCCTTGCCCCGCCTTCGCCCGCACGGCAGCAGGCTCGCCGAACGGGAGGTCTAGGGGTAGCCGAGGCCCGGACAGCCGCTGGGCAACGGCACCGGCAGCCCAGCCGTGTACCGCAACACCATCAACGCGTCCACCGCGTCCAGATCGCCGTCGCAATCGACGTAGCCCTTCGCCATGCACCCGGCGCTGACCGGGAGAACCGCCACCCAGCGTAGGATGTGCAGCGCGTCCACGGCGTCAACGTCGCCGTCGCAGTCGACATCCCCGCAGGCCACCACCGCAGGGGTGGACTGCTCCGCCGGTATCACCTGCGCCGCGGCCAAGGGAGCCGATGTCTCCGTGGGGGTAGGCTCCGGCGTATCCGTGGGGGAAGGCGCTGGAGTATCCGTGGGCGCCGCTGTACCACCGGGGGTCGGCGTGTCGGCAGTGAACGGCGTCTCCGGTGGCGTAGGCGTCGGCTCCAGGGTCGGTTCCGGCGTGGGGGTTTCCGTTGGCGTCGGTGTTGGCGAAGGGGTAGGCGAAGGGGTAGGCGATGGCACGAAGCACTCGTTGGGCGGCGGCGACGGCGTCGGAGTGGGGGTCGGCGTGGGCGTCGGAGTGTTGAACACGGGATCGACGCAGTTCTGGATTCCGTCGTGGTCGTCATCCTTCAGGGCCTCGTAGGCCTGCACCACCCCGGCCCCCGTCTCGTGGTCGAACCCAGGGGCACCGACGTCCAACGCGCTGCAATGCAGGATGATCCGCACGTCTACGGCGGAGGCTCTTGGAAAAGCCGAGCGGATCATGGCGGCGACGGCTGATACGTGAGCTGCCGCCATGGACGTGCCGATCTCGTAACAATAGTCGAACTGGGTGAAATCCTTGGGTCCTCCGATGGGGCAAGCGAACCGATAGGTATTCTGGAGAATGCCGCTACCTTCCCCATAGTCGCCGCCAGGCGCCACCAGATCGAGAAGCTTCCCTTGCTCGCCCAAACCGTAGTTGGAGTAGCGGGCGCGCTCCCCCGTCGTCTTGGTCGCGCCCACAGCGATCACGCTGGTGATAGCGGCCGGGTAGTCCAGATAGGGGTCGCCTCGGAGGTCGCTGCCGCCGTTACCTGACGCCGCGACCACCACCACGTTCGCATCCTTGGCGTAGCTGAAGGCTTGGCGCTGAAGGTCGGTTATCTGTCCGGGGCCCCCCAGGCTCACGTTGATGACACGGGCGCCCACGTTTACAGCATTGATGACAGCGTCCGCTATGTTCGATGAAGGACAACCGTAGCTCCCATCTTGGAGAAGGCCGCAGACCTTCAGCGGCATGATCTTGGCCTCGAAAGCCAGGCCGGCGACCCCGATGAGGTTGTTCGTCGTCTGGGCGATGGTGCCCGTCACGTGGGTGCCGTGGCCGTTGTCATCATTGGCGTGGGGATCGTTGTCGAAGAAGTCGTACGGAGCCAGAAAGGTCGTGCCCGCTAGATCGGGGGCCCGACGATAATCAGCGCCGCAAACATTGGCCGCGCAATCCTCATAGGCCACGCCGGTATCGATCACCGCCACTATGATCCCGGCCCCACGGTTGACGTCCCAGGCCGCCGGCGCCTGGACCATTTGCAGGTTCCATTGGGCCTGCTCGAAGTACTCATCGTTGGGGATGAAGTAGGGTGTCCAGATAACGTCCTCTTCGGCGCTTTGCACGGCCGGCTGCTGAGCCAGAATGCGGCCGGCCTCCTCCTCGCGCCCGGGTGGCACTGCCACGGAGACGTATCCCGCCGCTAAGTGCTGCCTGACGACGGTTGCGCCGGCGGCTGCGAGTGCGGCTTCCCTCTCGCGGGGCGACGCGTCGTCACGGAAGCGGACGATGAGTTGGCCTGGCACCGTGGGACCCTCCGAGTGAGGAATGAACATTTTCGGCGGCCCAGGGTTCCCACGATCCCAGTAGCCTATCAGCACAGCGACCCCGAATGAGATCAAGAGTAGGCCAACACCGGCGCCCAGCCGCCGGAGCCAAGGGGTTTGGTTCAAGCGGGCTGCTTCTCCCTTCACCGAGCCATACTTTCCAACCAAGTCGGCGACAAGGTTCCGCCGTGGCAAGCCCCCTCTTGCTACTAAAAACGTCCGGCAGCGCCAATGGGATCGCGCCACAGGGGATTTTCTCTTACTGGCCTCGCTGTCTCCAAATATATGACGGCGGGCGCCCAGCCTGCTATACTTACCGTGACTCCATGACGACAACAGCCGTGCGGTATGAGACCGTCATCGGTATCGAGGTCCATGCCCAGCTACTGACGCGGAGCAAGATGTTCTGTTCTTGCCCCGCACCGTCGCCGGACTCGCCCCCCAACACCCACGTCTGTCCGGTCTGTTTGGGCATGCCAGGCGTCCTCCCCGTCATCAACAAGGAGGCCGTCGAGCTGACCATCATGACCGGCCTGGCCCTCAACTGTGAGATCCCGCCCGAGGCCAAGTTCGACCGCAAGAACTACCATTACCCGGACCTCATGAAAGGCTACCAGATCTCTCAGTACGATCTACCCCTTTGCAAGAACGGATGGCTGGAGATCGAAGTAGACGGCACCACCAAGCGCATCGGCATTACTCGGGTGCACCTGGAGGAAGACACGGCCAGGCTTCAGCACGTCACCACCCCGGAGGGTGAGACCTACAGCCTGGTGGACGTGAACCGGGCCGGCTTGCCCCTCATGGAGATCGTGTCGGAGCCAGACATGCGTTCCCCTGAGGAGGCCCGCGCCTATCTCGTTAAGCTGCGCCAGATCCTGCGCTACATCGGCGCCAGCCGGGCCAACATGGAAGAAGGCAATATGCGCTGCGAGCCGAACGTCAGCATACGCCCGGTGGGGGAGACGGCTTTCGGCCAGAAGGTGGAGCTGAAGAACATCAACAGCTTCCGCCACGCCTACGATGCCATCAAGTTCGAGGTGGAGCGGCAGCGCCGGGTGCTGGAATCGGGAGGCACGGTGGTGCAGGAGACCCGCGGCTGGCGCGAAGACATCGGCCAGAGCGTATCGCAACGCACCAAGGAGTACGCCGACGACTACCGCTACTTCCCGGAACCCGATCTGCCCACTCTGGTGGTCAGCCGCGAATGGGTGGAACGCGTCCGGGCGCGTATGCCGGAGCTGCCCGACGCGCGCCGGGCCCGCTTCCGCGACGAGTACGGCCTTTCCGACTACGACGCCCGAGTCCTCACCGAGGTGCGGGCACGCGCCGATTTCTTCGAAGAGGCCGTGGCCCTGGCGAAAGGGGATCTGAAGCAGCGGGCCAAGGCAGTAGCGAACTGGGTAACAGGCGACATGGCGCGGCTCCTCAACGCCGCCGGCATCGAGATACAGGAATGCAAGGCAACCCCTCAGGGTCTGGCTGAGCTGCTGGAGCTCCAGGCCCAGGGAACGATCTCTGGCAAGACGGCCAAGGCGGTGTTCGAGGAGATGTTCCACACCGGCCGCGCGCCGGCGGACATCGTACGAGAGGCCGGCCTCGTGCAGATCACCTCGGGCGACGAGATCGCGGCGGCGGTAGAGAAGGTGATCCGCGACAACCCGAAGCCCGTGGACGACTACCGCCGGGGCAAGCAGGAGGCCATCAAGTTTCTAGTGGGGCAGGTCATGCGAGAGACCAGAGGCCGCGCCCGGCCCGATGTGGTGCTCCAGACCCTCGAGGAGAAATTGCGTGCCCACCCGTAGTCAAAGCGCCGCCTTGTGCGTTTGTATGTTTGGACGATGAAGCGCCTCCTCGCCTTCGACTTCCTCAAGTGGTTCTACCCAGGCATGCACATCAAGCGCTGGCTGGGGCTCATCGCCATCGGCGTGGCGATGATGACCTTCGGCCTGAGCTATATCGTGCGGGAGGCCTATCTCAGCGGTTTCGAACTGCCGAACTTCATGTATTATGTCACCTTCCAGTTCATCAACCGCTACATCCGCGGCGCCGTATTCATGTTGAGCGCCACGGGCCTCATCCTCTTCTCCATCTGGAAATTGAACCAGTCCCTCCTCTCTGTCCTCGTGCCCCACCGTGACACGACGGAGAGCCTGGTGAACACCATCTACACCCAGCGCTTCCTGCGGCGAGGACCCAAGATCGTAGCCATCGGCGGAGGCACGGGGTTGTCTACCCTGCTCCGGGGCCTCAAGGAGTACACCACCAATCTCACCGCCATCGTTACTGTAGCGGACGATGGCGGCTCTTCCGGCATCCTGCGGCGCGAGCTTGGCGTCCTGCCCCCGGGCGACGTCCGTAACTGCATCGCTGCGCTGGCGGATGCCGAACCCTTGGTCACCAAGCTTTTCCAGTACCGTTTCTCCGACGGCTCCGGCCTGGCCGGACACTCCTTTGGCAACCTATTCATCGTAGCCATGTCCGGCATCACCGGAAACTTCGAGGACGCCATCCGCCAGACCAGCCGGGTGCTGGCCGTGCGCGGCCAGATCATCCCGTCAACGACGGAGGACGTCACCCTCTGCGCCCGGACGGAAGATTCCCGCACCATACAGGGAGAATCCCGCATCGGACCGGAGGTGGCGAGCGCTGGGGGAGTCCGGATCCGGGAGGTTTATCTGGTCCCGGAGAACCCGCCCGCGCACCCGGAGGCCGTGCGAGCCATCCTGGAAGCCGATATGGTGGTCCTCGGCCCCGGCAGCCTGTACACCAGCGTCCTGCCCAACCTCCTGGTCGAAGGCATCAAGCGCAGCCTTTTAGCCTCTTCAGCCATCAAAGTCTACGTATGTAACGTCGCTACCCAGCACGGGGAGACGGACGGCTTCACCGTAGCAGACCACGTCAACGCCATCGAGGCCCACGTGGGGAAGGGCTTTTTGAACTTCGTGCTGGCCAATAACAACCTCGCGGAGCCGATACCCCGGGCCGAGCACTCTCGTCCCGTACGGCTGGACGGCGCCATTAACAATGGGATACGATTGGTGCTAGCCGACGTAGTCAGCGAGGAGAACCGTTATCACCACGACTCCCGCAAGCTGGCCGATGCCGTCATGCGCATCTACTATGAGCGGGATCAGGCCGCCCTTCCGGGAGAGCGGGAGGATGACCTGGTGACGGCGCTGGATCAATAGAGACGGATCCTTTGGGAGAGAATAGCTAGATGAGCCTTGAAGACTCTTTGGCGGTGGCCTCGATTCTGGTCTCCGCCGCCCTCATCGCCGTCATCCTGCTCCAGGTGCGAGGCGAGGGCGTGGGCGGGCTTCAGAGCGGGTCCTTCGTACGCACCCGGCGCGGCCTGGAGAAAACCCTATTCCAACTGACGATCTTTCTTAGCATCCTTTTCCTCGGCATCTCCGCCCTGGCCGTCTACGTTCGCTAACTAGCACTCCCCAAACTTCGACACATGAATGCGGTACGCCCGGCGGTGGCGCACCCCAGACACGGGCCCGGATGGCCGCTCCTCGCCCTCTTGGGCGCAGGCGTCATCTTGGTCATCGCGGCCTGGTTGTTCATCGGCGGGCCCCTATCAGGCTCGGGCGGCCCGAGCCCGCGGCCGTATACCGAGGCAGTCGTGGGGCAGCCTTCACGGGCCAGCCCCCTTTTCGCTTACCTCAACGACGCTGACCGGGATATCGTCAGCCTGGTCTTCTCCGGCCTCACCCGGCTGGGCCCCGATGGCGAGGTGCTTCCTGACCTCGCAGAGTCCTGGGAGATAAGTGAGGATGGCACCAGCATAACGTTCCATCTGCGGCCAGGGGTCACCTGGCACACGGGCGTCCCCTTCACCTCCGCCGACGTGGTCTTCACCTATGGCCTCCTGGCTGACCCGAAACTGGGCGCCAACCCAGACGAGGCACCCCTCTGGCGCCAGGTCTCTTGCACTGGCCCCAACGATCTGACCGTGGTATGTCGGCTCCCCGAGCCCTACTCGCCGTTCATGAGTTATACGACGATGGGCATCGTCCCTAAACACCTCTTGGAGGGTGAGGACGTGGCCAATCTGCGGGATAGCTCCTTCAACCGGGCACCCATCGGCACGGGCCCCTACCGAGCGATACAGTTCGACAACTCAGAGGTGGTCTTGAAAGCGAACCCCAAATACCACCTCGGCGAGCCCGGCATCCCAGAGATCCGCCTGCGCTTCTACCCGGACTACACCTCGGCGACGGCTGCCGTGGTACGCGGGGAAGCCGATGGCATCATGGTGGACCCGGGTATCAGCCAGAAGGACTTCGACACGCTGGCAGACGCCCGCGGCCTGAAAGCCTACAGCGCCAACCGGACGGTCTCAACCATCCTTTACCTTAACAACGGCGCGCCTCCCCTGGACGATAAGGCTGTGCGAGAAGCCATCGCGCGGGCCATCGACATCGACGACATCATAGGCGGTCTGCTGGGCGGCCGGGCAACCCGGGCCACCTCACCTATCCCGCCGGGCACCTGGGCCTACAACCCGGATGTCAAGCCCATTCAGCAGAGCTCCGGCAAGGCCCGCGACCTCTTGGCCCAAGCCGGCTGGACGTTACCTGAGGGGAAGGAGGTGCGGGAGAAGGACGGCAAGGAGCTGCGCATTACGCTTCTGACGGACCAGAACGCCCAGCGCGGGGCACTGGCCGAGGCGATAGCCCGACAGCTAGCCAGCGTGGGTATCGGCGTGACCGTCGTCCGCCAGGATTCCACGACCCTGGTGCGGGATTACCTGATTCCCCGCCAATATCAGGCGGCGGTCTTCGGCTGGGACCCCGGGCCAGACCCGGACCCGTATCCGGCCTGGCACAGCTCCCAGGCCACCAGCAACGGGCGAAACCTCGCCGGCTTCGCGGACGAGCAGATAGACGCCATCCTGGAGAAGGCGCGGCGCACGTGGAACTTGGACGAACGGCAGCGCCTGTACTTCACCTTTCAGTCCCTCTTTCAAGAGGACGTGCCCAGTATCCCTCTCTACTACCCTACCTACACTTACTTCGTATCTGAGGACGTTAAGAACATCCGCCTGGGCACGCTTTTTACCGTAAGCTCTCGCTTCCGCGACGTCTACCAATGGGCCTTAGCCAGCTCCGGGGCCCCTCGGCCGTAGTCACGTGAAAGGCATAATCACGCTCCTGACCGATTTCGGCACCTCGGACCCCTACGTTGGGATCCTGAAGGGTGTCATCGCCGCCATCAACCCCGACGTCACTACCATCGACATCTCCCATGAGGTGACGCCCCAGAACATCGAGGAGGGGGCGTTTCTGCTGGCATCGGCTCTGCCGTATTTCCCGCGCGGCACCATCCACCTAGCGGTGGTGGACCCGGGCGTCGGCACGCAGCGCCGCGCCGTGGCGCTAGTGGCCCCGGAGGCCATCCTCGTGGGCCCAGACAACGGCCTACTGTCCGCAGCGTTGCCAGATGATGCCCGGTCGCGGGCCCGGCCCGGCCCGGCGCGGGTGCCCCTGCCACCGGGGTTTGCGGCCTACCTACTGGCCAACCCGAAGTACCACCGCCATCCGGTCAGCGCCACCTTCCACGGCCGCGATATCTTCGCCCCGGTGGCAGCGCATCTTTCGTTAGGGTTGGAGCCGAGCGCGGTGGGCCCCCGGGTCAGCGACATTCTGGCCCTGCCTCCCTTCCGAGCCGTCGTACACGCCGACGGTTCGCTGTCCGGGCGCGTCCTGCACGTGGATCACTTCGGCAACCTCATCACCAGCGTCCGAGCCGAGCAGATCCGCTCGTCCCGAGTGACAGTGCAGGTGCTAGGGCACACAGTACACGGCCTAGCCTCGACGTACGCCCACAGCGAAGGTCTTACGGCCCTCATCGGCAGCAGTGGATTCCTGGAGATCGCCCGCAGCGGTGCCAGCGCCGCCCGAGAGCTTGGAGCCGTGCCCGGTGACCCCATCATCGTCCGAGAGGCTTAGGGAAGGACTAAGATGGGCACCTGGAGTACGCCCTTCGGCACCCCCTCGGCCGTCGTCTCCTGATAGATCCAGAGGCAGATGGGCGTGGGTTCCGTGATGTCAGGGATGACAACGTCCGCGGCGAAGGGGCGCGTGTCTTCGGTGATCTCGATGCCAGCCGGCACCACGCGGTGGGCACGGGGCTGAGGCGGCAGGTCCAGCACCTGCAACACCGTCTGTTTGGCATCGACGATCGCCAGGGCAACACCCCGATTATCTTTCCCGATGGTGGAGCCCCAGCCCCGCACATGGATCGGCAGCTTGACGCGGGCCTCCGGCTTCGGCTCTTCCACCTGGAGCAGCTTGGGCGAGGCCGGGTCCGGGTTCGTTCCGCAGACTGCCAGGGGAGTAGGCGATGGCGTAGGCGTTGGCGTCGCCGTCTTTCTGGGCAGCGGCGTGGGCTGAGGCGTCGGGCTAGGCAGCAGCACCACGATGCCGTCCTGACCGCCAGCGCTGCCGGTGCCTGCGGGCTCCGCGCCGCTATCGCCGCGGCATGCCGCGACCAGCGCCGCCAGCGCCAAGATCAGGGCCGCTACTCGCGTGCAGGGTGGCCTGACCATCGATCCTACCTGCCTTAACTATACCTAACAACGCCTCACTGGGCTTAGCGTCGCGCTCCCGGGCGTGCTAGAATCGCGCGCGAGAGCCGCCATGGCCATCATCTTTTTGGGCACCCCCGCCTTCGCCGTACCTTCCCTTCGCCGCTTGGCGCAAGATGGGTACGAAATCAGCGCCGTCATCACCCAGCCGGACCGTCCCGCCGGCCGCGGGCGGGCCCCCCGGCCTCCCGCCGTCAAGACCGCAGCGCTGGAGCTTGGCTTGCCCGTTTGGCAACCCGGCACCTTGCGTGACCCGGAGGTCGTGAGCCGCCTCAGGCAACTCGCGCCGGACGTCATCGTGGCCGTCGCCTACGGGCAGATCCTCCGGCAAGAGGTACTGGACATCCCGCCCCACGGCGTCCTCAACGTCCATCCATCGCTCTTGCCCCGCTGGCGCGGCGCATCTCCCATCGCGGCGGCGATCCTGGCGGGCGACGAGCGAACCGGCGTAACGATAATCTTGATGGACGCGGGTATGGACACAGGGCCTATCCTCGCGCAGCACGAAGTGCCCATCGACCCCACCGACACCACCGGCTCCCTGACGGACGTCCTGGCGGAGGCCGGCGCAAGTCTCCTTGGTGAGACCCTTCCACGGTGGCTCGCCGGCCAGATCGAGCCGGTGCCCCAGGACGACGCCAAGGCCACCAAGTGCCCCCTCCTGCGCAAGGAGGACGGCGCCCTGGACTGGCGCCTGGCCGCCGAGGATCTCTGGCGCTGCGTTAGGGCCTACAACCCCTGGCCCGGCGCCTTCACATACGCCAACGGGGAGATGCTGCACATCTGGCAGGCCTGGCCCCTGGAGAGCGAGCGTAGCGAGCCTCCGGGCACAGTCGTGGTCTTAACGGAGCGCGAGCGCGCCCAGTTGCCGCCCGCGGCTGCGACCAGCTCCTTCGGGATCGTGACTGGCCGCGGAATCCTTGCCGTGGTGGAGGCGCAACGTCCGGGCCGTCGGCCGCTGCCGGCCGATGAGCTGCTGCGCGGGATGCCGTGGTTGGTTGGCCAGCGACTGTCCCAGACGCCTGGCACTCCCGGCACAGGCTGACGCGCGCCCGGGCCCGCGGAGACTACTCGCCTTCTTCCTCTGCCTCCTCGGCAGCGGCCGCGGCCGCCGGCACTTCCGCCTCTGCTTCCTCCGCCCTCTCCACGGCTGGAGGAGCGACCTTGGCAACCACCAGCTCCGGGTCCGTAAGGATCGTCACTCCCGGGGGCGGGTTGAGGTCCGAGACGTGAAGTGCCTGGTCGAACTCCTCGAGGCCCGTCACGTCGACCTCTATGTAGGAAGGAACGTCGGTGGGAAGGGCCTCCACGGTTACATGGTCCACGCCGTGCACGAGGATGCCCCCCAGTCTATCGACGGCTCCAGGCACACCGACGAGGTGGATGGGAACCTCGAGGCGCACCTTCTCCTCGAGGGAGATCTGCAAGAAGTCCACGTGCAGGATGGCGTCCGAGATAGGGTTGCGCTGGACGTCCCGGATGAAGGTAGGGCGCGGTTCGCCGCCGTCAACCTTCAGGTAGACGATATCGTTTCGGCCAGCTTCCCGCAGCACATGGCGAAGATCGTTCGAAGGGACCTGGATGGCGAAAGATGGGACGTTATGGCCGTAGATGTTGGCCGGGATCAGGCCCTGGCGCCGTAGCTGGCTGACCTTCTTGCCCAGGATTGTGCGCGGGCTGGCCCGCAGTTCGATTTTGGATGCTTTCGCCATGGTCGTCTCCTTTGGGGGTCACCGTCCAGGTTAGCCCACGGCCTACCCAACCGTCAACGAAGCGCGCCAACGAGGGCCCGGGCGGCACCCTGGGCTCCACACCCCTGGCCTGCGACCGACGGCGGACCCTATCATTAGCCAAAGTAGAAGGGAGAACGCCTATGCCCCGCCTCGAGTACAAGTGGATCGTCGGAATCGTCTTCGTCTTCGGCGTCTTCATGGACCTGTTGGACATGACCATCGTCAACGTGGCCATCCCAGCGCTGGCACGGGATCTGAAGGTGGACCCGCGCCAGGGGGCGACGACCATCCAGTGGGTCGTGACCGGATACCTGCTGAGCCTGGCCGTGTTCATCCCTGTCAGCGGCTGGCTGGGCGACAGATTCGGGACCAAGCGCATATTCATGCTTGCCCTCTTTCTCTTCACCGCAGCCTCCCTGCTCTGCGGTCTGGCCTGGAATATCGAATCTCTTATCGCCTTCCGGGTGCTCCAGGGCATCGGCGGCGGGATGCTAACGCCCGTGGGCACGGCGATGCTTTTCCGGGCCTTTCCACCCCACGAGCGGGCGAAAGGCGCCGCAGTTCTCGTCATCCCCATGGTGGTGGCCCCCGCCAGCGGCCCCATCGTCGGGGGGTACCTGGTGGAGTACCAAGACTGGCGCTGGATCTTCATGATCAACGTGCCGGTCGGGATGCTGGGCATCGTGTTCGCCGGCCTCTTCCTTCGCGAAGAGCGGCAGCCGGCACCTGGCCGCATCGACATCCCCGGCTTTGTGCTGGCTTCGGCAGGGCTGGCCTCCGTCGTCTACGCCCTGGCAGAGGCAGGCAACCGCGGTTTCGGCGACTCCCGCGTCGTCTTCTTCGGCCTGTCGGGCACCGCTCTTCTAGCAGCCTTCGCCCTCCTGGAGCTGAGGGTCGCCGAGCCGATGATCGACGTCCGCCTCTTCAAGAACAAGCTGTTCACGGCGTCCAACGTCGTGCAGGTGGTAGGGCAAGGGGGACTGATGGGCGCCCTTTTCCTCGTGCCCATCTTGCTGCAAGCGGAGATGGGGCTGACGCCCTTAGAGTCTGGCCTGGCCACCTTTCCACAGGCCCTGGGCGTCGTCAGCATGATGCAGGTGGCCGGCCGGGCATACGGACGGATCGGCCCCCGCCGGCTGATGATGTTGGGCCTGCTTGGCGCGTCGTTGACCACGCTGGCATTCACGCTGGTGGACCTGGAGACCAGCGCCTGGTGGATCCGGCTCATCATGTTCCTGCGGGGCTGGGCCTTCGCCTTGGTCTTGGTGTCGCTCCAAACGGCGACCTTCGCCACCATCCCGCCAAAGGACATGGGGCGCGCCAGCGCGGCCTACAACGCCCTGCGGCAGGTGGCCGCCAGCCTTGGCGTGGCCATAGCCGCCACGGTCCTCACCAACCGGCTCTCGGCCAACGGCGCCGTCCTGGGCAACCCCGGTACCCGCGATGGAGCCATCACTGCCTTCCACGAGTCCTTCGCGGTAGCGGCGGGCCTAACACTCCTGGGCATCTTGGCGGCGCTATTGGTGAGCGATAAGGAGGCTGCCGTGTCCATGCGGAGCGGCGTCGTGACGCCCAGCGAGGAGGCGCCCGTCATCGCCCAGTAGGCTGGCAGGCAGCCCAGCCAGCCTGGGCGGCGACACCAGCGCCATAGTGGAGGATGCGCGATGCACGCATCCCAATTAGGGGCCTTTCGCGTTGCGGGGCGACACAGGGGCGTGGCGATCGTCTCGCTGGCAGCCTTAGCTGTCTTATCGCCGTTCCTTCTCACCGCCCAGGGCGGGCAGCCAAGAGAGGCGCTGGTCCTTCAAGGCGTCTCGCCCGATGACCTGGCCGGGGACGGGATAGCCCTGTTCGTGCCCGGGCCCGGCGAGAAGCCGAAGTTTTCCGAAGCCAGCGCCCGCGCCTACGCTGAGAGCCAGTTCGGCGGCGGCCAGGCCATCCGGCAGATTGCCCTCGCCACGATGGTCACCACTGCGGATTCCACCCTGCCCAGGGAGCGTCTCGTGTGGGTCGTGAGCTATGACCCATCGACATGGGAAGACCCGCTGCCGCACACGCCGCTGTTGTCTCCACCCGCCCACCGGGCTAAGTACGCGCTGATGTTCATCGACGCCGCCACGGGCAACGAGCTGCTGACCACCACCCTCAGCGAACCAAAGTAGGGCCCGACGTCGTGACACCCAGCGAAGAGGCGCCAGTTATCGCCCAGTAGGCTGACGCCCCGCGAG
This sequence comes from Dehalococcoidia bacterium, assembly GCA_034433815.1. Classification (GTDB taxonomy): domain Bacteria; phylum Chloroflexota; class Dehalococcoidia; order SM23-28-2; family RBG-16-64-32; genus DAOUAG01. Next base: position 12,922 of record DAOUAG010000199.1, read on the forward strand.
CTCTTCGGCTTCCTCGGCCCCCCCACACGGCCGCTCCTGGCTCGCATACCAGGTGCCAGCCCATTCCGAAAGGGCACAAACCACGGCCTCCAGGGCCCGCCCCTTTTCCGTCAGGGTGTACTCGATCCGCACCGGCGTCTCGGGATAGACCGTACGGCAGACTATGCCCTCTGCTTCCAGCTCCCTGAGCCGTTCCGCCAGCATGCGGTCGCTGAGGCCGGGCACGGCGTGAGCAAGATCGCTGAACCGCCGCACGCCGTGCAAGAGCGCCCGCAGGATCGCCCCCGTCCAGCGGCGGCCGATCAGCTCGACGGCCCTATGGTAGTAGGGGCAAAAGGCTCCTTCGCCGTGCGCGTCCTTCTCTTCCACGATTTCATCTTACATCAAGTAAGCCCGTCTTGACGGAGGAAGTTACTTCGGTATAGTCTCTTATTATCAGTTAGCGCTTCCCCAACAGAAGGAGGACCCTAATGACGACGACGCCAGCAAAGATCAGCACCTGGACGGTGGACACAGCCCATTCAATCGTGGAGTTCGCGGTGAAGCACATGATGCTTACGACGGTCAAGGGGCGCTTCCGCGACTTCCAGGCCACCATTCAGATCGACGAGGCCCAGCCCGAAAACTCATCCGTCACCGCCACCATCAACGTAGAGAGCATCGATACCAACGTGCCCGACCGGGACGCCCACCTACGCTCCGACGACTTCCTGAACGCCGAAAAGTTCCCCCACATCACCTTCCGGAGCACCAAGGTAGAGCACGTAGAGGGCGACCGCTGGCGGGTAACCGGCGATCTGACCATCCGCGACGTGACCCGGCCCGTGGTGCTGGACACCGAGTTCGAGGGGCGCATCACGGACCCCTGGGGCAACGATCGCGCCGCCTTCAGCGCCGAGACCAGCATCAGCCGCAAGGACTTCAACGTCCGCTGGAACCAGATGCTGGAGACGGGCGGCGTAGTGGTGGGCGATAACGTCAAGATCAGCCTTCACATAGAGGCCGTGCGTAACAAATGAGCGCCCGGACGCATCATCTTTGCCCGGAGGGGTGAAGATCAATGATACGTCTCAAGGCTTGTCCGCGCTGTCTCGGCGACATGATGATCGAGAAGATGTTGGGTGAGGCCGACGCCGTGTGCTTGCAATGCGGCTATCGGGAGACCCTACCCCGTCCCTCGGTTATCGCCAAGATCCGGCAGTTGACGGTCACCAGTAAACGCTAGGGCCTAAGCGACCAGCATCGGGAGGGGCGTTGAGGATGGCGCCCCTCCTTGCTCATAGCAAAGGCCTACCCGGCCTTTGGCCCGGCTGGCTCCGGCTCCTCCCAGAAGGTCTCCATCACCCGCAGGCCAGAGGGCGGCGCCAGGCCAGCGAACCGGAAGCTGGTGTAGACAAGGCCATACCCCAAGATTAGCAGCAGCGCCGGCGACACAAGCAGCACCTGCTCAGCGCCGAACTGGGAGGCCGCCGCACCCAGGGTGAGCAGAGGGACGACCGAGGCGCCGCTCCGCGCCACCCCCTGCATGGCAAAGACCCTACCTTGGTATCCGATGGGCACCCGCCGGTTGATGTACACCTGCACCGATGTCGCAGTTAGCGAGACGCCGAAGGCCAGCGGCATCGCCAGGAAGGCCGCCGTCCGCAGTTCCCGGCTGAGGTCGATCCCCGCCAGTTCCAGCAGCCGCACTGGGTTGATGGCGTCTGCTACTCTTCCCACCTCTGACACGATCCCCAAGAGAAAAAGACATGAAGCCGCCACCAACAATCCGAACAGGGCCGCCACCCGCTCGCCGCGGACGTGCATAATGGCGGGGGCCAGGACCAGCGCCACAACGACCCCGGCCGCGGAGGGCGCGAAGACGTAGGCGGTGTCCGCAGCGTCCGCACCCAGGACTTGCTTGACGTAGCTGGGCGCCAACGTCTGAAGCACCTGGTTCACTGTCGCCGCCAGCACCGCGACGACGACCATGGTGCCCACAGCCGGGTGCCGGACCAGCCAGCGCACGGCCGGCCGAAGGCGCGCCCGGACAGGGGGAAGGTGGATCGGCCCCCTCCTCTCGCCCACAGGGAGATCGAACACGCGGCTGGCCGCCAACAAGAGGAGCGCGCCCGCTACATAGAAGACCACATCGAGCCCCCAGGCCCGGACAATCACCGGAGCCAGCACCGCTGTGCCAGCCCCGGTCCCGGCCGCTGCCGCCAAGTTGATCATAGAGGCGGCCGAGGC
>DAOUAG010000200.1:0-1897 GCA_034433815.1 Dehalococcoidia bacterium
TGGCCAACGCCTTCCCGATGTGCCCGCCGCCCACGATGAGCAGCCTGGCGGGCCGCTCGTGGCATTCCACCATCACCTGGTACCCCCTGCCGGCAGCCACCTCCTGGCGCGTCGCTAGGCGGCCATCCGGCGCGAAGTACAGGGTCTGCACCCCACGGCGGCGGAAGATCTCCGGCGCCTCGCCGCGGATGGCGGCATCCAGAGGGCCGCCGTCCAGTGAGCCCAAGGTAGAGCCGTCGGTGCGCAGCAGCATCTTGGCGCCCAGACGCCCGTCCTCTCCCTCCGGCACCGCGATGACGGTGGCGACGGCCACGGCTGGCCCGCCCTCCAGGGCGGCCATCACCTCTGAGGCGATCTCCGCCATCAGCTTCCGGTCCATCTTCCCTCCCTGGCTTTCGCTTGCCGGGGCCTGCCCTCAGACGTTGAAGAGAACGTTTATTACATCCCCTTCCTGCACCACATAGTGGCGGCCCTCGGTTCTCAACTGGCCGCGCTTCCGGGCCTCTGCGTGGGACCCCAGCTCCAAGAGCTTGTCCCAGGCGATGACCTCGGCCCGGATGAAGCCCTTCTCCAGGTCCGTATGGATCCGCCCAGCAGCGGCGACAGCGGTGGCGCCGGCGGGCACCGTCCATGCCCTGGTCTCCTTCTCGCCAACCGTGTAGAAGGTTACGAGGCCCAATACCTCCTTGGCCAGCGCTAGCACCCGGGAGGACACGCCCTCATCCACACCGAGCTCGCGCCGGAACTCGGCCGCCTCCTCGGGAGAAAGCTCGGCCAGTTCTGCCTCGAGCTTGGCGCACATGGCCGTAGCCGCCGTCCGGGGGCCAGCCAAGGCCGCCTGGTATTCGGCCCCGATCTCCCGGGCGCTCCCGGCATCGGCCTCATCGATGTTTACCAGGATGAGCATGGGCTTGAGGGACAGGAGGCCGAAGTTGGCCAGCGCCTTCAGGTCCGCGGGATCGGTCACGCAGTCGCGCAGCGGCTGGTCATCCTCCAGGTGCTTGCGAATCCGCAGCAAGAGTTGCTGCTCCCGTTCCCCGGCCTCTCTCTCCCCCGGCCGGGCGGAGCGCACCTGGATGTCCAGCTTCTCCAACCGTCGCTCCACGATCCCCAGGTCGTTGAACCGCAGCTCGGCCTCGAAGGTCTCGATGTCGCGCCTGGGGTCGACGCTGCCCTGGGGATGGGGAACGTCATCGCGGCGGAAGGCTCGCGCCACCTGGATGAGACCATCGGCGCGGGAGAGGGCTTCGGCCGCCTCTCCCGAGGGCGGCGCACCTTTTTCGAACATGGGCGGTAGGTCGTGAAGCCGCGCCTCTAGAGGCGTCACCTTCTTGGCGCCCACCAGGACCGCTAGCCTCTCGAGCCTCTGATCGGGGATCTTTACCACCCCGATGTGCTCGCCGCGAGAGCCCGCCAGGCCGCTGCCGTGGCCCGCCGTCAGAGCCCGGAAGGTCGTCGTCTTGCCGCTGGAGCGTAGCCCCACGATGGCCAGATCCACGCGCTGCCCTCCTTCACGGCCAGCGTACGAGCGGCCGCGGGCGCGGTCAACCAGCCTCGCGCCTTGACAGGTAGACGCCGCCGGGCTCTAATGGGTAGACATTCGGCCACTGGAATGGAGAGAAGGCATGGTGACTTCCCAGTTCAGCCCCTTCGCCCAGGGCATCGCCGCTGACCCCTACCCTGCCTATCGGGCCCTGCGGGAGCACGACCCCGTGCACTATAACGCTCTCATGGACGCCTGGGTGGTGACCCGGTACCAGGATGTGACCCTCGTGCTGAGCGACCCCCGCTTCTCCGCCAACCGGCGCCAGGCTCGCAACCGCTTCGCCCAGATGGTGGAGGCGCAGGCGCTGGAGGAGCGCTTCGGCCCCTTCGGCCGGGCGCCCACCATGCTCAC
>DAOUAG010000201.1:0-4670 GCA_034433815.1 Dehalococcoidia bacterium
ATATGCCCTCCACGTCCGTGTAGATCTCGCAGCGGCTGCACTTCAGCGCCGCCGCCAGGGCCACGGCCGTCGTGTCCGATCCCCCGCGGCCTAAGGTGGTGATGTCGGCCTCCTCGGTTATCCCCTGAAAGCCGGCGACGATCACCACGTTGCCGGCGTCCAGCTCCCGCAGCACCCGTTGCGGGTTCACGGACAGGATACGGGCGCGGCCATAGCGGCGGTCCGTGCCTATCCCGGCCTGAGGCCCCGTCAGCGCTACGGCTGAACATCCCATCTCCTTAAGCGCCATCGCCAGAAGCGCCGACGATACGATCTCGCCGGTGGAGAGCAGAAGGTCCATCTCCCGAGCCTCCGGCCTCGGGGTTATCTGCTTCGCCAGGTCTATCAGTTCGTCCGTGGTGTCGCCCATCGCCGAGACCACGACCACCAGCCGGTCGCCCCGTCCTACCCGCTCCATGATCCGCCGGGCGACGGCCTTTATGCGCTCGGCGGTGGCCACGGAGGAGCCGCCATATTTCTGAACTACGATGGCCATCAACTTTCCTCCACGATTTGGGCGCCCTCGGGACTGGGGGCCGTTGTCAGGATCTCCGCGGCGACTCCGTGTTGCGCCGCCGTCTCCAGCATGGCCTGGGCGATCTCCTTCTCGCACGCGGTGGCCAGGGCGCAGATGGTCGAACCACCGCCCGAGAGGTAGGCGCAGTGGGCGCCCGCCTCCTCGGCCGCGGCAAAGATCTCGTACATGGCAGGAAAGAGCTGCGATCGCGCCCTTTGGTGCAGCCGATCATCCGTGGCCGCCTCTAGGAGATCGAACCGCCCGCGGGCCATGGCTGCGACGAACAGCGCCGCCCGCCCGATGTTGTGGACGGCATCCGCCCGAGTTACGGTCTCGGGTAGCAGCCGACGGCTCTCCTTTGTGGGCATCCGCAGCTCGGGCACCAGCAAAACGGCCCTCAGTCCGGACGGCACCGGCACCGAGGTGTGTAGCACCCGGTGGTCACCGGCTTCACCCTGGACCACGGCCACCTGGAGCCCGCCGAAGATAGCCGGCGCGGCGTTATCGGCGTGGCCTTCCAGTCCGGTCACCAGAGACAAGAGCTCCTCCCAGTCCAACGGTTCCCCGGCCAGCCTGTTGGCCGCCAGCGCCCCGGCCGCTCGGGCCAATGCGCTGGCGCCCAGCCCCCGCGCGATGGGGACTTTGCCCTCGTAACGCACCCCCAAGGGCGGCGGCTTCAATCCGGCCTTCTCGAACGTTGCCCGGGCCGCCACCAGCGCCATGTGCTCCATCGGATCCAGGGCAGTCTCCCCTACGGAGCTGGATGCTTCCCACAGCGTCACCTGACCCCAGATGTCCAGGGCTAGCCCCAAGCAGTCAAAACCTGCCCCAAGGTTGGCCGATGTAGCGGGGACGCGCACGGTGACGGATTTCGGCATGTGACCAACGCCTAGTTTAGGGGCTGGCAGGCGTTAACGTAAGGGGATGGATGCTTCTTCCGTTAGGCCATAAACGTAGAGGTATTGGGCGTAGTTCTCCAGCACCAGCTCGACATACGCTTTGGTCTCAGCGAAGGAGATCGATTCCACGAAGACGTCCGGGTCTCCTCGGGCGCCCTCCAGCCAACGAGCGGCGTTTCCAGGCCCGCCGTTGTAGGCCGCAAGGGCAACGGGCAGCGAACCCCCAAACTCCGCCAACTGCTTGCCCAGATAATGGGCCCCGAACCGTAGGCTGACCCTCGGCCGGGCCAGATCCGACAGCCGGAAGCCGGTGTCACCCAGCTCCGCCGCGATCTCCATCGCCGTAGCCGGCATCACCTGGGTGAGACCCGAGGCTCCGGCGTAGGAGACCGCCGCCGGGTCGTACGCGCTCTCCTGCCGTACCAGGGCCAGGAGAAGGAGCGGCGAGAAGCCTTCCTGGAGAGCGTACTGCGCCGCCAGTCCTAAATACGCCGGGGGATAGGCGAGGACCAAGAGCGCCTTCGGCGCCCCAGGATAGCCATCGGCCAAGCGTTGGGCGGCTCGGGAGGCGAGAGGCATCAGACCTTGCTCTTCGGCCCATCGGGCGATGCGGTACAGCACCCAGGGCTTGCCGGCCGCTGATTCCAAGAGCGCCGCAAGCTCGTCCTTGGCCTCGTCCCCCAGCCCCGTTGTCTGGAGCTCGGCTGCCCTACGCCAGGCGCGGCCGGCGAAAAAGGCCTCCGTGGCAGCCACGTCCTCGGGACCCGAGAAGCTTTCCAACCAGGCCTCTATCTCCTCCCAGTTGCCCGCTGGGGCGGCAACCGCCTGCGCCGCGGGCCAGGTGTCGCCCGCCACCTCCGCCCTAGCTCGCAACCCGTAATAGCTGTTGGGGGCGATGGAGGCCGCCGCCCGGAAGTTCCTGCCCGCGGCGTCAGCATCGCCCAGCGCTTCGGCCGCCTTCCCTAGCCAGAAGAGGGCCCGCGCCCGGTCATCGTTGCTTCCCGCTGCGCCGAGATACCGTTCCCACAGGGCCACCGATGGGCCGGCCTGCCTCTGCCGGTACTCGAGGAGCCCCGCCCGGAACAACGCCTCGGCCGCGTTCGCCGTGCCGGGCGCCTGATCGGCAACCGCAGCGTAGGCCTGGGCTGCCTCCTCTGCCGTCCCCACGGATTCCACCACCGTTGCCCTGTCCCAAAGCGCCTGGCCCAGTGTAGTCCAGTCGTTCTGCTGTTGGGCGATGGTGGCTGCCTGGTCGTACTCGGCCAGGGCCGATTGGGGATCTCCTGCCCGTTCGGCCAACACTCCGAGGTAATAGTGCGCCTCTGCCTCGTGGCCACCGCCCTGGGACAATACCTCGCGGAAGACTGCTTCCGCCTCGCTATTTCGCCGGTGCCGGAAGAGGACGATGGCCCGCTCGCGGGCGGGCAGCTCATGCCCCATGGCCATCTCCGCATCCAACGCTTGCAAGGCCCTGGCGTGCCACGGATAGTCCCTGATGAGCCGCAGACGCGCCTGGCTCGCCGCGCCCTCCTGGCCATGGCTTTGCAAGAGGCCGGCCAGCCGCCAGATGGCCTCTCCCCTCTCCTCGGCGGGCGTACCCAAGGGTGCGAAGGCCAGCGCCCAGTAGGTCTCAGCGGCCGCCGCCGGGTCGCCCGCCGCCTGCTGGTAGGAGGCCAGGGCCAAGCGGGCCCGGGCCTGCCACTGGGGCGAGGCGTCCGCCGCGATGGCCCGTTGCGCGTGGTCTGCCGCCGCGGCGTTGTCACCGCGATGGGCCGCGACCTCGGCCAGGCGCAGATGCGCGTACTCTGGCGCCTCGCCGCCCAACGCCAGGTAGTCCTCGAAGGCCTCCTCCGCGCCCCTGTCGTCACCGAGATCCAGGCGTGCCGTCCCCAACAAGCAGAGGGCCCTGCGCCGCAGCCCGGGCTCCGGCCCCGTCTCCAGGAGATCCTCCAACGCCTTGCCGGCCGTCGCTGGATCGCTCCGGGCCATCGCCCCTAGGGCCAGCCGCCATAGCGCATCCTGCCGATCTGTCCCGGAGGCAGCCGCCGCGACGGCGGCGTAGGTCTGCACCGCCGCCTCGAACTCACCCTCGCGCCAGAGCGCTCCGGCTCTGGCCATCTCGGCCGCCGCGTCCAGCGGCGTCCCCCTCGGGGCCGTCGCGGCTACCGTGGGATTTAGCGGTCCGGGCGAGCCCGAGGGCCCCGGACGCTCCCCTGAGCAGCCGGCAAGGCCCAAAACGGCCACCAGCGAGAGAATCACGGCACGGAGTACAGGGGGAAGGGGCGGCGCTGGCACCCGGCTCCTCGCCGGCCGCCTGGGGGTGGCAAGCCGGCCTGGATTCGTTGACACCTTCTGGAAGCCGATGGTACGCTTCCATCAGACACCGGGTCAACCGTCCTCCCTCCATCCGCAAGCCAATGAACGTCCTGCGCTGCACCGTCATCGACCGCCACGGGGCCGTGAGCTTCGTCGCCCACGTGGACGCTCTTCCCGCCCTTCTGGCCGCCTGTACATCCAACCCCCAGGACCTGACGGAACTCCTGGCGTTGGCCGAGCCCCACTACCGGGGCATCTCCGAATACGTGCTGTCGGGGTTAGCCGTCTTCGACGAGCACAACACCCCCGGAAATTACGAGCGGATCCACAAGGCGCTGACGACCCTACCGCGGCACAAGCAGCCGGTATTCAGGGTGGTGGACGATCTGACGAGGGAGGCCAGCCTGCGCCCGGTCAAGGCCGGCGCCGTGATCTTCAACCTGCCCGCCAAACGCATCGTCCAGATCGCCAACAGTTGGCAAGAGATACGGCGCAGGGGACGGGCCAGGGTGTTCGATGGGTGCCGTCACATAGACGCCACCTTCACCTACCACCTCCCGGACGAATGGGCCGTCGTCCCCTAAATGTGGGACACGAAACCTTTACTGCTGACACCGCGTTATAGGAACTGGAGCCGGACGCCTGACCGTCATGGCCAGGCGTTGTTTGCGTAGGAGGAGACTAGCTATCGTAGCGTATGCCCAGGAGCGGGCTCGGGCGGCCCCTGCCCGGCTGACGTCCCACAATAGGGCACGGATTACCCGGCTCCCCGCTGTGAGACCAGGAGGAGGAGTTTGAGAAGAGACCTGCCGCCCTTCGAGCGGTCGTCCAGACCGGATATACCCCCTCTGGCCGTGCCAGGCCAGCGACGGTATAACCCACTCCTCATCTTCGGGATA
>DAOUAG010000202.1:0-5634 GCA_034433815.1 Dehalococcoidia bacterium
AAACCGCGGCCTCATCCCCAACTACGAAGCCTCCGCCACTAAGCTTTACTCTATGGAGCTCAATCAGCGGATCGCCAACACTGGCCTCAAGCTCATGGGCTTGTACGGGCAGCTAGCCCGGAGCAGCAAGTGTGCGCCGCTGCGCGGCCGGCTGGAATTCGCCTATCTGCGCTCCGTGGCCAACACCATCGAGGGTGGCACCAGCGAGATCCAGCGCAATATCATCGCTACCCGGGGCCTCGGCCTGCCGCGGGGCGACTGAGCGCCGCCTCAGGCCGCCCCGGGCAAGACCCGCTCGCCCTTGGGCCGGGGTGCAGGCTGACCCCTTGGCAGGGGCCCAGGCTCACCCTTCGAGTGCCTCAGGGTGAGCGGACAGGGGACGTCACAACCTCTGCAACCCCCGCTCATGCTGAGGCCCTCGAAGCATGAGCGGGCCCTCGGTGCATGAGCCGCGCGCCCTAGCTGCCAGCGTAAGACTCGGAGGGGCAGGCCCTAGAGGGCCCGCCCCTCCGTCGCTCAGGGGGATCGCTATTGACTTAGGCGCAGCCGGGCGGCAGCAGGTTGGAAAGGCCGGCAGCGTAGCGCAGGATGCGCATAGCATCGATGGCGTCGGCGTCGCCGTCGCAGTCCATATCGCCCCGCACGCGGGCGGCCTGGGCGATGCTAAGCCCCGCCTGCGCGGCGCACCCCGCTGGGTTGCCGCCCAGGCCGGCCACCTGGCGCAGGACATGCAAGGCATCTAGAGCATCGATGGACCCGCTGCAATCGACATCCGCCGTCTGAGGCGCTCCGGTGGTGACCACTGGCGTGGGGGTGGGAGTCTCGGTGGCCGGCGCAGGAGTTTCCGTGGGGCTGGGCTCCGGCGTCCCGGTCCCGGGAGCGGGTGACGGCTCCGGGCTGCCCGTTGGCGCCGGCGATGGGCTGGCTCCGCCAGGCCCGCAGTCGTCGCTGTCGCCGTCATGGTGCTGGCTATCCCCATCGTGGTCGTCGTCGTGGTCGTCGTCGCAACGTGGCGACGCCGATGGACTAGGGGCCGGCGTGGTCGTGCCGGCGCCGCAATCATCGTCCTCGTGGTCGCCATCATCGTGACTGTCATCGCGGCTGTCGCAGTCGTGCTTGTCGTGGTGGTGTCCGTCAGCATAGGCTGCCGGGACGCCCGCCTGGTAGTTGAGCACGCCTCCGGCCCCGTTGGACCCGTTCCCCAGGCCCAACACGAGGGCCAACGCTAAGGCAGCTGAGAGGGCCAAGCCCAAGAAGACACGCCTGTAGTTCACGTTCCTCCTCCTCACATCTCGAGCCGCGGGGGCCCGCTTGCACAGATGGTTTCAACGGTGTATATCGCTGTCGCCGGCCCATATTCGCCGCCCCGCGCCTCAGTTGTTCCCAGCTGCGGGGGCATGATACCGTATGCGAGCAGCCCACCTCGGCCACTAAGCACGCCCCAACAGGAGGAGCCTGGCATGAGCAAAGACATCTACGAAATCGGTGAGATCCCGCCGCTGGGGGAGATACCCCGGTACATGTATGCTCAGGTGATCCGCCCGGAGCGCTTTGGAGATCCCATCAAGGCGTTCCAGATCGAAAAAGTGGAGACCCCCCGGGATCTGAAGCCCAACGAGGCGCTGGTGCTGGTGATGGCCGCCGGCATCAACTACAACAACGTGTGGGCGGCCTTGGGCGTGCCCGTCAACGTCATAAAGGCGCGGGAGAAGGAAGGCGATACCACCGGCTTTCACATCGGCGGCTCCGACGCCTCGGGCATCGTGTACGCCGTCGGCAGCGCCGTCCGCAACGTCAAGGTGGGTGACCGGGTCGTGATCCACTGTGGGACGTGGGATGAGGACGATCCCTTCGTGAAGGCAGGCAACGACCCGATGTTCAGCAGCAGCTTCAAGATCTGGGGCTACGAGACGAACTGGGGGTCCTTCGCCCAGTTCACCAAGGTGCAGGCCCACCAGTGTCTCCCCAAGGCGCCCAACCTGACGTGGGAGGAAGCCGCAGCGCCCACCCTCGTGGGTGCCACCGCCTACCGCATGCTGCGGGGATGGCCACCACACCAAGTGCAGGAGGGGGACGTCGTGTTGGTCTGGGGCGGCTCTGGAGGGCTTGGCTCCATGGCCATCCAAATCGTCAAGAACTTCGGCGGCATCCCCATCGCCGTCGTCTCCAGCGAGGACAAGTTCGACTTCTGCATCCGGTTGGGGGCCAAAGGTTGCATCAACCGTAAGGAGTTCAACCACTGGGGGATGCTTCCCCACTGGACGGACAACGAAGCCTTCGCCAAGTGGCTACAGGGCGCCCGGGCCTTCGGCGCCAAGATGTGGGAAGTCTTGGGGGAGCGGCGCAACCCCCGCATCGTGTTCGAGCATCCGGGAGAAGACACCATCCCTACCTCCATCTTCGTCTGCGATACGGGAGGCATGGTAGTGATCTGCGCCGGGACCAGCGGCTACAACGCCACCGTCGACCTGCGATACCTGTGGATGCGGCAGAAGAGGCTACAGGGCTCCCACTTCGCCAACGACGAGCAGGCGGCGGCCTTCAACAAGATGGTGTTGGAAGGCAAGATCGATCCCTGTCTAGGGAAGACTTATACCTTCCAGGAGATCCCTCTGTGTCACCAGCTGATGTACGAAGGAAAGCAGCCGCTGGGCGTTATGGCGGCCCTCGTGAGCGCACCCCGGCCTGGCATGAAGGACATCGGCTAGGGACGGCTCTCACGCGGCCAGCGGGCCGGCGGGCCGGAGCCCTGGCCATTGGCCGCTCTCAGGCCGATGGAATAGAATGTACGCGCCACTTGGCACCTTGTGGGGTGGGCCGGAGAAACGGAGGCTGAGATGGAGTTTCGCTTTACGCCGGAGGAAGAGAAGTTCCGCCAGGAGCTCCGCGAGTTTCTGAAGCGGGAGATACCGGCCGACCGCCAGATGGGCGAAGAGCCCGGCAGCGACGAGGAGTGGCAGTTCGCCCGCCAATTCCAGAAGAAGCTGGCCGCCAAGGGCTGGCTGGTACCCCATTGGCCCAAACAGTACGGCGGCGCCGATATGGGAATCATGGAGCAGGTCATCATGCGCGAAGAGATGGCCTACGCCCGCGCCCCCATCCCGGACATCTTTGGGGTCAACATGCTCGGCCCCGTCCTCATGCTCTTCGGGACGGAGGAGCAGAAGCGCCAGCACCTCCCGGGGATCGCCTCGGCGGAGGTGATGTGGTGCCAGGGCTATTCGGAGCCCGGCGCCGGGTCGGACCTGGCTTCCCTCCAGACCCGCGCCGTCCGCGATGGCGACGACTACGTCATCAACGGGCAGAAGATCTGGACCTCCAACGCACACCGGGCGGACTGGATCTTCTTCCTGGCCCGCACCGACCCCGAAGCGCCCAAACACAAGGGCATCACCTTCTTCCTGGCCCCGATGAAGACCCCAGGCATAAGCACCCGGCCCCTCATCAACCTGGCTGGCCTCCACGGTTTCAACGAGGTCTTCTTCGAGGACGTCCGAGTGCCAGCCAAGAACATCGTGGGGGAGCTCAACCGCGGCTGGTACGTCGGCGCCGCGCTGCTGGACTTCGAGCGCTCGGGTATCGGCGGCGTCGCCGCCGTGCGCCGCAATCTGGATGACCTCATCGAATACTGCCGGGAGGTCAAGACCGACGGAGGCATAGACCCCAAGGCCCGCCACAAGCTGGCCGAACTAGCCATCGAGACCGAACTGGGGCGCTTCCTGAGCTATCACGTGGCCTCCATCCAGGCCAAGGGCCAGGTGCCCAACATGGAGGCGTCCGCCGCCAAGGTCTTCAATTCCGAGCTGTCCCAGCGAGTGGCCAACGCCGGCGTCAACATAATGGGGCTTTACGGGCAGGTGCGGCCCGAGAGCAAACGCTGGGCGCGCCTCCGCGGGGAGTTCACCATCGCCTACATGGTGACGCTGGGCATCACCATTGCGGGCGGCACCAGCGAGATCCAGCGCAACATCATCGCCCAGCGTGGCCTCGGCCTCCCAAGGGGATAAATCGTAAGGCACGGGCGCAGCCGGCCTCGTGTTGCATCCCCCGATATCGCATCGGCCTCGGCGCCGGCCGACCCGCCGGTAGCCCCGTGCTGCGCCCCTACGCCTGATCTCCCCATTTTAGGGGATTTTCCCTGATATACCTCCGCGCAGCCGCCAACTCCCTTTCGTCCCGGATCACCCGTTCGTAATAATTCCTCTGCCACACCGGGCCGTTAGGCGTCCCTCGGACCGCGTTGATGCGCCGGGCCGCCGCGGACTTGAAGGTTCGCACGATCGCTCCCAAGGAGCCCGGCGCGACGCGCCACGGGCGCCCAGCACCTTCGTTCGCCGCTCCTTCCTCCAAATCGCGAGACGATAGTCTGCCCGGATCATGTGCCAATGTCAGCCGGCGCTCAGCCCCTGCGCGCGACCCTGCCCCAGGGCCGCGAGCCGCAATCCAAACGATCCCATGCACATGGTTCGGCATGATGATGAATTCGTCCGCGATGCGACCGCGGCCCAACCAGACGACCCGGCGCCAGGCCCAGGTGGCGATCTCCCGGAGCCGGGCATCATCGAAGATGCACGCCCGGTCAAAGGTGCAGATGGTGACGAAATACGCCCCCTCTTGCCGGTAATCGTAGTGCGGCAACCGGATAGACCGCCGGTGGTGCTGAGACGGGTCGTATGACATGACCGGCGCGATCTTACAGGAAACGAAAATTCGCCTCCAACACGCCCGTGACACTCTACCCACGGCCCCCGCAGCCCGTACGGGCGCAGCACTCCGGCCTCGCGTTTCATCCCGCGATATCGCATCGGCCTTCGGCCACTACGGCCGATCCGCCGGTAACCCCCGTGCTACGCCCCTACGCGCACCTCCGTACGGGCACAGCACCCGGGGCATCGGGTTCCATCCCCCGGTGCCGCATCGCCTTCGGCCATCACGGCCGACCTGCCGGTAGCCCCGTGCTGCGCCTCTACGCCTCCGTTACGAAGGCCTTGTGCAGAGCCCTCACTGCCTTCGGCACCTGCTTTTCGTCGATAAGGCAGGTGATCCGTATCTCGCTGGTGGTGATGAGCTCGATGTTGATGCCAGATTCGAAGAGGGCACGGAACATCCGGCCGGCGTAGCCCGGCCCCGACTGCATGCCCGCGCCCACGATGCTCACCTTGGCCAGGTGCGTGTCCGCCAGGACCTCTGGGGCGCCGATGCTCTCGGCGATGGGCCTCACGATCTCCAATGCCCGTTCCATATCAGACCGCGCCACCGTAAAGGTGACATCCGTCAGGCGCTCGACGCTAGCGTTCTGCACGATGGTGTCGACGCTGATGCCGGCCTCGCCTAGTGGTTCGAAAAGGGCGGCGGCTATGCCCGGCCGGTCCGGCACGCCCCGCACCGTTATGCGGGCCACGTCTGTATCGTGGGCGATTCCCATGACCTTGTTACGCTGTTCCATGAATGGACCTCCATGAATTAGGGTCCCTGGGGCATCGGTGAAGCTGGATGCCACGTAGATCGGCACCTTCTGCACCGCGCCCAGCTCCACAGCCCGGTTGTGCATCACCCGGGCGCCATAGGTGGCCAACTCCAGCATCTCCTCGTAGCTGATCTCTTTCAACTTCTGCGCCTCGGGCACCAGCCGAG
>DAOUAG010000203.1:0-7180 GCA_034433815.1 Dehalococcoidia bacterium
ACACCGGCAGGTACGCCGTTAACTTCCACGAACGGTACGAGATACGGATCGGCGATTAGTTTGAGCTCGCGGGCCATCTGCTCGGCCTCGGCCTCCGTTGCGGGAACGAACCCCCAGTTTTCGCTCCAGGCGTCGTTGTAGAGGTCCAGGATCGTCCGGACTTCAGCCTTGAACCGGCTCTTCTGTGCCCAGCGCACCTTCACCTCGGGCCGCGACTTCAGCTCTTCTACCATGCGAGCAGGAGCCCCCACCGGTACCGGCTGCATGCGCCAGTACCAGGCATAGAGGTCCTTGGCCTTCCGGTAGCCACAGCCCTCCACCAGGCGCAGATAGTACGGCGGCGTGTAAGGCATCATGATGGTGGGAGGCGAGTCAAACCCCTCCAGCAGGAAACCGACCTCCCCGTTGGTTGAGAAGTTCATGGGCCCCCGGATCCGCTCCATGCCCCTTTCCTTTAGCCAACTTTCCGCAGTCCCCAGGAGGGCAGCTGCCACCGCCGAGTCGTCTTCTGACTCGAAAAAGCCGAAGAAGCCGGTGCGTTCTCCGTGGAAGCGGTTGTGCTCATGGTCGATGTGGGCCGAGATACGGCCGATGGGCTGCCCGTTCCTGCGGGCCAGGAAAAGTTGGACGTCGGCGTGCTGGTAGAAGGCGTTGTGCTTCGGCGAAAACAGCTGCCGTTGGAGGAGGAGCAGGGGAGGGCACCAGTTGGGGTTACCCCGGTAGATCCGCCAGGGCAGCCGGATGAAGGCGTCCAGGTCTGCCTTGGTGGCCACTGGCGAGACCTGTATGGCGTTCTCGGCGGCAGTATTAGGGGATGAGACCCTGTTTCCGGCCAACGGTGCGGAACTTCTCCAGCGCTTGCTCGATCTGCTCCGGCGTGTGGGTGGCCATACAGCTCGTGCGGAGGATCGCCTCCCTCATCGGCACCGCTGGATAGATGACGGGGTTGACGTACACGCCCTCTTCCAGCAGCATCTTCCAGAATATCACGGTGCTATATTCGTCTCCCACCACTACGGGAGCGATAGGGGTCTGAGATTGGCCTATGTCGAAGCCGAGGCTTCGCAGCCCGTCTCGCCACATGGCCGACAACCGGCGCAGCCTGTCGACCATCTCTGGCTCGCGCTCCAGGACGTCCAACGCCGCCAACGCTGCTGCTGCTGATGCCGGCGGCAGACTGGCGCTAAACATCAGGGCGCGTCCAAAGTGGCGGATCCACTCTAGCACGCGCTTCGGCCCGGCCACAAAGCCGCCGATGGAGGCGAGAGACTTGGAGAACGTTCCCATTATCAAGTCCACCCGATCTTCTATTCCGAAGTGGGACGCCGTGCCCCGACCGCCCTCGCCTATGACGCCGATGGCGTGGGCGTCGTCTACCATTACCCTGGCTCCGTGTCGCTGGGCCACTTCCACGATCTCGGGCAGCGGCGCGATGTCGCCACCCATGCTGTACACCCCGTCGACCACCACCAAGGCGGCCTTCTGGCCGATGCGCCGTAGGACGGTCTCCAGATGCGCCGGGTCATTGTGCTTGAAGCGCACCATTTCGCCGTCGGCCAACTGGCATCCATCGTAGATGCTGGCGTGATCCGCCTTGTCGACAACAGCAACCGCCCTCTTGTTGACCAAGGCCGAGATGGTTCCCAGGTTAGCCAGATATCCCGTGGTGAAGACGATGGCGGCCTCTTTGCGCACGAACCGAGCGATGCGCGCCTCCAGCTCTTCATGCAGGTGCGTGCTGCCGTTGAGCAAGCGGGACCCCGTCATGGATGTACCGTATTGGAGGAGGGCCTTCTTGGCTGCCTCTATGACGTAAGGATGGCGAGTGAGCCCAAGGTAGTTATTGGACCCGAACATCAGGACGCGTTTGCCGTAGATCTGGCCTTCGGGCCCGTCGTTGCTGTCAAGAGCCTGGAAGAACGGATACAAGCCCAGTTGCCGGGCCTGCTCCACTAGTGTGAACTCCTCGGCCTTAGCGAAGATGTCTCGTTCGCCCTTGCCATCGTAGCGGTCCCGGATCATCCGCTCGATGGTCATGCCTGGCGGCGGGCCGGCAGGAGGCTGGTCCGCTGGCGCAGGGGTGCTCGCAGGGCTCTTTCCTCGTTCGGTCATCATGGGCGCCAGTTTGCGTTAACTATAGCACCAGCGGGCCCGTACAGGAAGAGATGGCGGGCGGCGGTCACCCAACCATGACGTGCACCGACGGACTGTCGGCGCTGGAAGACGGGCAGGAGCGAGGACGTCGTCCTCGCTCCTAGGGGCGCTGGGCGCGATCTGCGCTGCCGGCTAGGCGGGGCGGAAGAGGGATGAGAACCGGACGCCGTCCCTGACGAACGGGATGGCGGCCGCCTCCTCTCTTAGCTCCGCCTTGGCCTCTGGGGCTACTCCCTCTGGCTCGCCTCGGGCCTCCGTTGTGGTGTCCTCCATCTGGGCCCGCTCCGTCCGGCGGGCGGGCCGGTCCTCCTCATCCAGACCTGGCCCCGTGAGGGCAACCACCGGCCGGTGGGTGACGTGCATCGTCATCTCGGTGCCGTCGAAGATGCGTATGCGTTCCTGTTCGAAACCAGCCTCTAGCAGCGTCTCCACGAGCCGGGCGGCCTTTTGGGCGTTCTCCACTATGCTGATCTCGCCGTGCTTGGCGTCATCAAGATCTGATACCAACACTATGACCTTGCCGGACATCCGGTATCGCCTCCTTGGTAACGCGCAGCCTGCCGCTTTTCGCGCTTTCCAAGGCCCAGTGTGCCAGGGGCGTCTCGCCATGTTCTTGCCATAATCCCTGTGGCCAACGGTGACACCGAACAGTTGACAGGCGTAGGCGGCGCCCATACGTTAGGGGCGAGCCTGCCGTGTATCGGCCCAGCGCTCCGCCGAAGAATGCCAGACGTCGATTCCGTCCTCGCCCAGATAGCTGCGAGCCGGAAGCGTGACCCCTTAGCTCCGGTAACCGTCGTCGCGCCCTCCCACGATGCTGCCCTCCAGATGCGCCGGCGGCTGGCGAGGATCGGCGGCTCTTACGCGGGGGTTCGTTTTGAGGTGTTGCCCCGCCTAGCCGAGCTCGTTGCCGGCGGCAGGCTAGCCGCAGCGGGGTTGCGCCCCCTGGCGAGGCCCATCGGCGACTATCTCGCCCAGCAGGTCGCCGCCGAGTCCAAGGGCCCTCTGGAGAGGGTGAAAGACCTGCCTGGACATGGACGCGCCCTCCGCCGCGTCTTCCAGCGTCTGCGCCGCGGCGGCATACGCGGGCCTTCGGACGTACCCGGCTCGTACGGGGAGAAAATGGACGAGGTCTTACGGCTGTACGGCCTTTTCCGGCATGCGACAGCCGGTTTTTACGACCAGGAAGACCTATTCGACGCTGCCGCCCGAGAGGTTGCCGCAGGCCGGGCGGCGGTCTTGGCCGACATCGGAGCCGTTTACGTGGCGCCGCCCGATGCCCTCTCTGCCGGCGCACACGAATTTCTCTCCGCCTTAAGAACTGCTGCTTCGGGCTACGAGGCGATGGACGATCCCCTGCCTTCTCCTAGGGAGACGCGGGTCGTATTGGCGCCGGATCCGGCCAGCGAGGCGCGGGAGGTCGTGCGGGAAGTTCTGAAGGCGATGGAGGCCGGCATCGCCCTGGACGACATCGCCGTTTTCCACGGGGCGGACAGGATCTACCCCAGGCTTCTCCGCGACGCGTTCGATGCGGCGGGCATCCCCACTGTGCCGCTGCCCGGAGTGCCGCTAGGGGAGACCGTGGTAGGACGGGCCGTCCTGAATCTGGCAGGGCTTCCGGGCGCCAACTACTCCCGGGTAGCTGTTATCGAGGTGCTGCGGTCCCCGGCGCTACGAGAGGTCATTCCCAGCACAAACGGATTCCAGCCCGTGATGGCCAGCGAGTGGGATCGCATCTCCCGGGAGGCGGGAGTCACCAGCGGCGCCGAGCGATGGCCAGCGGCCCTGAGGGCCTTCCAGGCACGTTGGCGGGAGGAGGCGCGGGAGTCTGAGAGAAAGGGGGAAGAGGAAAGGGTTTGGCGCGCCGCTTTCCTGGCGGACCAGGCGGCGGCTCTGGAAGGGGTCGTCCAGGCCCTAGTGTCCAGGCTCGAGCCGCTATGCCGGCCTCAGGCGGCGGCCAGCTTTGTGGCCACTTTCAAGAAGGCGGTGGATGAGTACATCGACCCCTCCTACGATGGCGCAACGTTTGAGGCCGTACAGCGGGAGATAGACCAACTAGGCACGATAGACGCCGTCGGCGGGAGCTTCGATCTGCCCGCCTTTGCGGAGGCTCTGAAGGCGGATCTAGATGCGGCCGTGCACCGGCCGAGAAAGATGGGGGATGGCGTCGCCATTGCAGACTACCGGCGGGCTGCTAGCATGCGTTTCTCCTTCGTCGTCCTCTGTGGAGCCTACGAGGGGGTTCTTCCCCCTGGGCCCGGGAGCGATGGCCTGATCGAGGACCGGGTGTGGGAAGCGTTGCGCCGGCAGGCCCCCTTTATCGAGGACGCCGAGCTGCGCATGGAGCGGGCCCGTCAGGCGGTGCTGCGGGCCCAAGCGGCGGCATCGGGAGGAACCCTGGTCTGGTCTGCCCCTTTGTACGAGGGGCGAACCGGCCGGGAGTACTACCCATCTCCGCACTTGGTTCAGGCGGCCTTTGCTTTGGACCCGGCGGTGCGCACCTCGCGGGATGTACGCGAGCATCCGCCTGCTGCCTGGCTGCGCCGCCCTCCCTCGCCTCTTGCCGCGATGCTGCAAGGCGCCCTGGTGGACCGGTGGGAGCTGAGCCTTCGTCATACGGTGCAAAGCCGCCAAGAAGGCCACCAACCACCAGGCCCGCACTTGACGCGGGTCATAACGATGCTTCGTGCCAGGAGGAGTGCTGGCTTTACGGAATGGGATGGGAACGTGGGTTCCTTGCTGGGGGCGGTCGGCCCAAGATCAGCGTCCCCCACGTCGCTGGAAAGATACGCCGAATGCGGGTTCCGGTACTTCTGCTCTTCGGTTCTTCGGCTCAACGTCGTGGAGGAGCCGGAGGAGCGGGAAGTCATGGATCCTTTGGCTCGGGGCGCCCTGGTGCACCGCGTGTTGTACCGGTTCTTTTGCGACCAGAAGGCGCGGGGGCGCCCCGCCCCTGTGGAGGCGTGGGACGACGATGACAAGGAGGCTCTGTTGGCCATTCTTGCAAACGAACTCGAAAGCGCGGCTGGCACTGGCCTAACGGGCCTCCGCGTTTTTGCCGAGCACGAAGCGCGCAGCCTCCGGGCAGACCTCCAAGGCTTCCTGGACGAAGACACGAGGTTCCGCCAGGGAACGCTGGCGGTGCCCGCGGAGGCCGAATACGTCATGCCTGAGGTCCAGGTGGCAGGCGTAACCCTGCGCGGCGTGGTGGACCGCATCGATCGCACGCCCGATGGCGGGCAAATATGGGTTATCGACTACAAGACCGGAAGGCCGAAGAGGTACGAAAGGATCAAAGAAGATAACCCTTTGGCTGGTGGCGCGCGTCTGCAGTTGCCAGCATACCTAGCCGCCACCGCGGGCGACACGCAGGCCCAGGCCTTCTACTGGTTCGTCAGCCAGAGGGACAGCTATCGCGTGATTCCGCTTACCTGGACGGCAGAAACGCGGCAGCGATTCGAAACGACCATCGACGCTATCGCCCAGGGGATTCGGTCAGGCGCCTTTCCGGCGGTGCCAGGGGACGACGACGGGCCAGGCCGCTGGGCTAACTGCAGGTACTGTGAGTTCGACCGCATCTGCTCGCGCCGTCGCGATGACGAGTTCGCTGCCAAGCGGGGCGATCCTGCCCTCAAACCGTGGTTGCGCGTGGCCGAGGCGGCCCAGGGGCAGGCGAACCAATGAGTGCTGGTAACTCCCCTGATGCCGAAGCCTGGAAGCGCATCCAGACGATTTTGGACACCAACATGGTGGTGGAGGCAGGGGCTGGTACGGGTAAGACCAGCGCCCTGGTGGACCGGGTCGTGGCCCTCGTCCGCGCCGGTACCCGAATCGACCGCATCGTTGCCATCACCTTCACCGAGAAGGCGGCGGCAGAGCTGCGCGACCGCATCCGTGGTGGCCTTGAGAGGGCGTTGGAGCGATATCCGGAAGAGTCTAGCCTCATCCAGGCGGCGCTGGACTCGCTAGACCGGGCGGCTATCTCCACCATTCACTCTTTCTGCCAGTCTCTGCTCTACACCTTCGCTCCTGAGGCCGGGCTGGATCCGTCCTTCACCGTGATGGACGAGGTGGCAGCCGAGCGCCGCTTTGAAGAACAGTGGCGGGCCTACCTAGCTTCGTTGGAAGACGACGAGAATGCGGTGCAGGCCATCGACAGGGTGCTTCGTCTCGGCATGACGGTGGATGGGTTGGAGAAGCTGGCGAGGGCCCTGGCGGAGACGCCCGATGCCGCGGCGCTACTCAGGACGGAACTGTCCTCTCGCTCTTCGGAGCCTGCACCCGGGTGGCCGGACCTGGCGCGGTCCCTGGCGGCGATCGACAGCTTGGGCCTCGGGGCAGTACCGCACGATGACGCGCTGCGGCAGCGTATCGAGGCGTTGCGCGCGCTGCTTGAGCGCCTGGAGCGGGCCTCTACGGAGGGCCGCGAGTATCTCCTCGCCGGTTGCGCGAAGGAACTGATTACCATCGGGAGGAACGTCGGCCGGCTAGAGAACTGGGGCGGGCGGGACGCCAAGGGGGCCGCCCGGGAGACGGCTAATCATATCGTTGAGGCCCTCGCTGCGGTGCTGAACCAGTGGCGCTCACAGGCGCTGGCCGATGTGCTGGCTTTGATCGTTCAGTTCGTGGAGCGGGAGTCAGCGGCCAGGGCCCGCAGTGGCCTGCTGACGTTCGACGATCTCATCGTGATGGCGCGTGACGTCTTGGCCCAAACTCCTTCGGCCGTGGAGTACTTGAGGGACCGTTATGACGTCATGCTCATCGACGAGTTTCAGGACACGGATCCCCTTCAGATGCAGATCGCCCTGGCCTTTGCCACTGACCCCAGCGCCGGGCGGCTAGAGCCGGGTCGCCTCTTCGTGGTGGGCGACCCTAAACAGTGCATCTATCGCTTCCGGCGCGCTGACATGGCGATGTACTGGAAGACGTCAGAGCGCCTGCTTCATGATGGCGCCAGCAGGGAGGATCTGCTGCTCAATAGGCGTTCCCGGCCGGAGATCCTGTCGTGGGTGAACGCCGTTTTCCA
>DAOUAG010000204.1:0-1508 GCA_034433815.1 Dehalococcoidia bacterium
GAGGAGGGTTGTCTACGGCCAGCCCATCTCCAGGTACCAGGGGGTCGCCTTTCCACTGGTGGAGGCGTACACCCTCATCGAGGCCGCCCGGCTGCTCTGCTACAAGACGTCGCCGGCCAGAAGATCGGCGCCTGGGGGTTCGCCGAACCGGACGCTGGCTCCGACCCCTCCGGTATGAAGACCCGCGCTAACCGGGACAGCGGTTCGTACGTGATCAACGGCAGCAAGATCCTCATTACCAACGGAGACATAGCCGATTTCCTGGTGGTGACGGTGGTGACGGCCCCGGGCCGAGGCCTGCGCGGTCTGAGCCTGATACTGGTGGACCGAGACACTCCCGGCTTTGCCGCCCGCCGGCTATCGACGCTGGGGATGAGGGCGGCCCACACGGCCGAGCTCTCGTTCCAGGAGTGCCGGGTTCCGGCGGCCAACCTCTTGGGGGAGGAGAACTCCGGCTTCTACAACGCCATCCGCACCCTGACCGAGGGCAGGGTGATAGCTGCCGCCTTCGCCTTGGGTCTCGGGAGGGCCGCCTTCGACCGCAGCCTGCGCTTCGCCAAAGAGCGGGTGGCTTTCGGGCAGCCCATCGGACAGTTCCAGGGGATACAGTGGCTGCTGGCGGAGATGGCCACGCGTTTGGAGGCGGCCCGGCTCCTGACCTACCAGGCGGCCTGGCGGGCCGATCAGGGGTTACCTTACATAACGGAGTCGTCGATGGCCAAGCTCTTCGCCAGCGAAGCAGCCTCCGATATCGCCAAGCAGGCCGTTCTCATCCACGGTGGCGCTGGATTCATGATGGAGCACGACATCCAGCGCTTCTTCCGTGACTCGATGGTCCTGGAGATCGGCGAGGGCACCTCGCACATCCAGCGCAACACCATCGCCCGGCAACTGGGCTTGTAGGGCGGCGTAGGTCAGGCAGGGGCCGGCTCGTAATCCTGGCAGTCGACGCGGAGGGCCGCGATGGCCAAAGGCCGTCGCAGGAGCTGGCAGAAATGTGGCTCGCTCCCCCCGGGCCCGCCGCCCCGGCGGAAGTAGCGGCAGGTCAGGCACATGCGGGCGACACTGATGATGCCGTCGCGCTGCCAGCCCTCGATGAGGCGAAGGAGAAAGAGGAGCGCCTCGGCGCGTTCGCCGGGCGTGAAGGCCCCCAACGCCTCTCGGGCGCCGTTGCTCCACCCGGCGAGACGGCCCGCCAGCTCCTCGCCGGCCGCGGTCAACCGCAGCGGGGAGACGCGGCGGTCATTGGCGGGGGCATCCCTCCGGACAAGCCCTTTGGCGGCAAGGGCCGAGACGGCGTCGCTCACGGTGGCCTGTGTCAGGCCGAACTCGCGGGCCAGGTAGCTGACCCGGCACGTCTCCTGCCGGTGGTCGCGGAGGTAGAGGAGGATCTGGCCCTGGATGGGCGTGAGACCCAGCGGCTGGACGGCCTCCCACAGGAGCCCGCGCAACGCCCTGCCGGCCCGCTCCAGCGCGGCGATGATCTTCTCATCCTGCGACTGCCCTGG
>DAOUAG010000205.1:0-12316 GCA_034433815.1 Dehalococcoidia bacterium
TCGATCCATACCTGGCGGCCGCGAAAACGATCCAGCGCCTTGGCGTCAGTGAAGCCTTGGGCCGCGCAGCGCGCTAGGATCTCGTTCAGTTCGTCGGGGCTCATCTCCGTAAAGGAGTGATCGGCTCGGACGACCCTGCCGGCCTTGGCCGCCATCACCGGCGTCCCCGCCGGCACGTCCGTACAACTGCGCCCCGTGTAGAAGTCCACGCCCTCGTGCACGCCGTAGCGGTACTCCCGCGGCGCGTTGGGCATCAAGTAGTCATCGTCCGGCAGGCAGGCCCCGGCTATCGGAATAAGGAACCCGGAGCCCGCCGGGTTCTGCGGCTCAGGCGTCGGCTCCGGCGAGGGCGTCGGCGCGTAGGCTGCGTTGGTGATGAGGAGGGTCTGCCCCGCGACGATGCTCTCGGGATCGGCCAAGCCGTTGGCCGCTACGATGTCATCCACCGTGGTGCCGAACCGCTCGGCGATGCCCGACACGGTATCTCCGGGCTGGACGACGTACGGGAACCCCTGCGCAAGCGGGGCCGGCGTCGCCGTAGCAGCCGGCGCCGGTGATGACGGCCGCAAGGTTGGGAAGGGGGTTGGCGACTCGTGGCTAGCCTCGGAACCCCCGCAGGCCGCCGCCGCCAGCGCCAGCAGCCCCAGGGCTGCCAGCCAGCTCCAGCTACTTCTTGACGGGATACCCTTCCTCCTCCATGGCGGCCTCGATGGCCTCCATCGACGCCAGAGACGGGTCATACTCCACAACGACCCTCTTGGACTCCGGGTCGCCGGAGACGAAGCGAGCGCCTGGCACCTTGTTCACGGCCTTCTCTATGCTTGCGATGCAGTGGCCGCAAGAGATATCCGGGGCTTCTAGCTCAGCTCTTGCCATGAACGGTCAACCTCCTATCGAGATGATACTGCGCCGCCTGGCCAGCCGCACGGCCTGGCGGTGCGCCTCGTCCTCTATACGGTCATCCAGCGGCGAGAGGGTTGCATCTGGATAGCGCCGCCGCAATGCGGTTAGGATCAGATGATCAGCCAGGGCGGGGTTCTTGGGCAGGAGCGCGCCGTGCAGATAAGTGCCCACCACGTTGCGGTATACAGCGCCCTCGCCGCCGTCCTCCCCGTTGTTTCCGTAGCCTGCCAGCACGCGGCCCAGGGGCTGGCAACCTGGGCCCAGGTATGTCCGGCCGCCGTGGTTCTCGAAGCCCACCACCGTCCGCCCGCCCCATTCGACGATGATGTTCCCGATGAGGCGCTTGGCCCGAGGCCCAGGATAAACCGTCCAGAGGTCCAACAAGCCAGCGCCCTGTAGCTCAGCGCCATCCGCCGAACGGTAGAAGCGCCCCAAGAGTTGGTACCCGCCGCAGACGGCCAGGATCACCACCCCTTCCTCTGCGGCCTCGCGCAGTGCCTCCGCCTTCGTCGCCAACAGGTCGTCTGCGACCCGCTGCTGCTCCCGATCCTGGGCACCGCCGATGAAGATCATATCGTAGGCTGCGGGATCCAGGCCGTCCCCCAGCTCCAGGGCGGTGATGCTGAACCCGATCCCTCGCTGCCGGCACCGCCTCTCGAGGCACATGACGTTACCGCGGTCTCCGTATATGTTCATCAGCTTGGGATAGAGGTGAGCTAGCCGAAGGGTCGGGAGTTCTGTCATCGCTCGTCCCAGAAGCCCGGCTTGCCTGCCCAGCGAGCCAGGAGATCACGTACCCGGAGCATGGCAGTGTAGGTGGGGATCACATAGAGGGGCTCGTGGGCCGGCAGGGAGGCGAGAGCGCGCCGCAGGGCCTTCGCTGTGTCGGGCTCCACGTGGCCCCAGGGGTCCAGGCCGGCGTACTTGAGGCGCAAGGCGAGGTCCCAGGCGCGGGTCCCGGAGACCACCAAACGCGCCACCTTGCCCGACAAACGCTCAAAGTCCACGTCCCAGATCCAGGAGATATCTCGTCCGTCGGCCAGGCCATCGTTGAGGAAGATCGCCATGTTGAGGGGATCCGCCCCAGTGATGGTCTCCAGCACCTGGTTCAATCCAGCAGGGTTCTTGGCCAGGAGGATGTGCACGGCGCGCCCGCCGATCTCCACCCGCTCTTGACGTCCGAAAGCCGCCGTGGTCGCAGCGAGCCCCTCCTGTATATGCGCACGGCCGAGCCCCAACGCGACGGCGCCGGCAGCGGCCGCAAGGGCGTTATACGCGTTGTACAGGCCGGCCAAGGGCAGCCGCACGCACACATCGCCGTCTGGCAAACGGGCCTCCAGCTCCAAAGCGTCCGGCAGCAAGACGGCCCGCCGACCGACCACTTGGCAGGAAGGACGGCGCAGGCCGCAGCTTCGGCACTCCCACTGGCCGATATGGCCATAGAACACGGCCCGGTAGGCCAGCTCGGCGCCGCAGGCGGTGCACCAGCGGGCATCAGCGGCATGTTCGATGGAGCTGGCCGCGCTCTCGGAGCCCTCAAGACCGTAGTGGATCACCGGCCCCCTGGCAACGGCCCTTAGGGCCGATACCGAAGGGTCGTCAGCGTTCAGTACCAGGGCCACGCTTTCCGGCAGGCGGTTCACCGCCTCCCGCCAGATGGAGGCCACACGCTCCACCTCTCCGTAGCGGTCCAACTGATCGCGGAACAGGTTAGTGAAGACGATGGCCCGTGGCTTGACCAGCGAGGCGACCGCGGGCACTGTGGCCTCGTCCACCTCGAACAGGCCGATGGACTGCCCTTCGCCGGCGAACTTCC
Organism: Dehalococcoidia bacterium; assembly: GCA_034433815.1. GTDB lineage: Bacteria > Chloroflexota > Dehalococcoidia > SM23-28-2 > RBG-16-64-32 > DAOUAG01. The sequence continues at coordinate 2,720 of DAOUAG010000205.1, forward strand.
CCCGCCAACTGCTAGCCTCCGCCAGGGCGGCGGCGACGCCGCGAATCATGTTAGAGCCCGCCCGGTTGGCCACCGGCCGCAGCCCGGCCGCAGCCAGGATGTTCCGTAACAGTCGCGCAGTGGTGGTCTTGCCGTTGGTCCCGGTCACCAGGACAGAGCCCTGGCCCAATCGGGCCGCCATGCCGGCCACCAACCTCGGATCTATCCGCTCAGCCAGGAGGCCAGGCAGCGCCGTGCCGCCGCCCAGCCGCAGGCGGCGGCTGAAGGCCGCAGCGGTCTTGGCAGCAGCGATGGCAGCGATGCGTCTCATTGCAACGGCGCCCGGGGCATAGCGGGGGCTACCAAAGGCGGCGGGTGAGCCTGCCCTTCTTCCCCCAATCCTACAACGTCCCTGGTGGCGGCGCCGATGTGCTCGAGGGCTTACCCGGCGCGTTTCAGCCAAGCAGACACCTCCTTGTACAGCTTGTCCACATCCAGGTACATGGGTTTTCCGTGGCCTGGCCAGTCCCAGCGCCAGAGGATCTTGCCACTCTTGTTCACCAGAACGAAGGTGTGGCCCGGCTTGATCCCCGGATGCATGCTGGCCTCCATGGCGTCGTACGAGGTGGAGACGGACTTATCGGTGTCCGAGGCGATGATGCCCTTAATGCCGCGATCCTTCGCCTCTAACTGCAGCTCGTCCAAGGGATCCACCATAATGCTCACCATCTGGACGCCTAGGACTTCGAACCGCTCCCACTCGGCTTCGAGGTCCACGATTTGGTCCCAACAGGCGCCGCAGCCTATACCCTCGTTGAAGAACAGGAGAAGGGCATGCTGGCCGATGTGGTCGCGGGAGACGAACTGCTGCCCGGAGGTGGTGGGCAGGGAGAACGGGGGTGCCGGCTCCAGGAAGACCTTGGCCGAACCTTCCTCGCCTCCTTGCCCGGCCGTGTACCAGAGGGCAGCGGCAATGAGCAGCGCGGCTCCTCCCGATGCCACCAACCAGGGCCAACTCTTGGGCCTGAGCCACCAGGGCTTCCGGCTCTTGTTCTTCTTCTTAGCGGCCATCGGCATCCTCCCGCCACTAGGGCAGCATCTGGAACTTGAAGGTTATCGTCAGGCTTGGCGAGCGGGGATCGTTGGAGGCCAGTTCAGCCAGCATCTCGTCCTGCATCCCCGACATTCCCTCGGGCGCCTTGAGGCGGAAGATCAGGCGCCCGCTGGACCCTGGCGGCACCGAGGGCGGCTGCACCTCGTAGTCTTCCACCCCGCAACCACAGTCGGCGTTGGGCGCCGGCCGAACCTTCACGATGGTCACCTCTAAAGGCTGGCTACCCCCGTTGCGGAAGGCGATGCTCCGCTCCGTGAGCTCCCCGATCTTCACAACTCCTAGGTCAAAAGAATCACCGTCCAGGACCAGCCTCGGCGCCGAGTTCTCCTCTGCCGAGCCGCCGCAGGCGATGGCCAGGAGGACCAACCCAGCCACCAACGCTGGCAGCAGCAGAATCCGGGTTCTCGTCATTGCGCGCTCTGCCTTTCTCCCCTTAGCCGCCAGCGAAAGTCGCACTTGGCGGCGCCGCGTCCCATCGTCCCGGTACGCTCCCACGCCAGGACCGGCGGCAGGGCAGAGAAGAGGATGTCGTCCGCTTGGCAGAAGCTGGCCGTAAGCTCCGGAGCCCCGTAAGCCGCGAACTGCTCCAGGTAGAAGCAGCGGCGCATATCGAAGCCGAAGCCTTCCTCGTTATCCTGCACCACCTGCATCTCCCAGCCTTTCGGCGGGAAGACGAAGCGGTTCACCACCGTGGTGGCGCCACGTAGGACGCGCAGCGGCCGGGGCGCAAACCTCAGCGCCGGTATGAGACGCCGCAACGGCGCCACGAAGGACCTGACGGCGGCGCCAACCTGCTCGAGCGCCTCGTCCCGCTCCATGCCGTTGGCCAGGAGGGTCTGATACAGGGACACGGCAGGCAACACCATGTGGTCCAGGTGGTACTGGAGTACGCGGTCCCCCAGTCGCGGACGGTGGCGATGCAGGGCATCGTACCGGGCCCGCGCCTGCGCCGCAAGGCGGGCCGCCTCTCTCTGGCCGAGGACGGCCGCAGCCAGCCTCTGCCAGCGGCCCAGGTGGGGCGCCTGGCGGCGGGAAGCAAGGCGCCAAGCGAGGAAGGCGCCCGCCCCCGCCGCCAGCAGGGCGATGGCAGCCGGCTTCCTATCGCTCACTCACATACTTCTCCGGCTGAGCATCGAAGGCCTTCTTGCACCCCGGAGCACAGAAATAGTAGGTCTTCCCTTTGTACTCCGAAGTAGCAGCGGCGGCCTTCTCATCGACTGTCATCCCGCATACCGGATCCTTCGCCATGATCTCCCTCCTTCTCGTCAAGCCGATCTCTTGTAGGGGACGGCCCGCATCGGGTTATCGGGACCGCCCTTGGTTATGGCACCGGTGTTCACCACGACGTCTCCGTTGTCCTTCACCTCGACAGCCATGGTGTCCAGGGGGCGTGGCGCCGGACCAAAGACCAAGATGGCGGCGCCCCTGGTGTACGTGGAGCCGTGGCAGGGACAGCGGAACCATCCGACGGAGTTTCCGAACTGGAAGTCCGGGCGCCAGGGCACGGTGCAACCCAGGTGGGTGCATTTCCAATAGATGGCCAGCAGACCGCCTGGCGATCCCTCCTGGCCAGGGGCCAGGTGCGAAAGGTAAAACCTCCCGAGGGGAAAGCGCACGGGATCTCCGCCGGGCGGAGGCACCTCCGCCGCGCGAACCAGGTACGGTTGGCCGAAGGCCCCCAGCTTGCGGGGCCAGATGAAGTCCAGGGGCGAGCCCAACAGCCCCACAGCCGCTAAGAAGAGCCCCGACCAGAATCCTCCTAATATGACAACCCGTCGCCCGATGAGCCGCCGACGCGGCGGTGGCACGGCTACCGGCGTATCGACAGGGGGGCTATCTCTGACGTCCTGCCCATCCATCGATCTCCGCCTCCTTTAGGTCATCATGTGGGGCCCGCATTGGTGAGCACGCGTGCGACTTATCGCCGTGAGCTAGCAGCGCCTGATTTCGCCTCCCCGCTGCCGATGCGCCGGGGCCCCGAACCGCGGATCACCTTCACGATGCCGAAGAAATGCGACTTGACGTCGTCCACGTCGATGCCGGATCGCGCCACATTGCCCACCGTGTCGCGGTTGATGTTCGCCCCCTGGAGGGCCAGGGACACTGGGTTCAGGATGTCCATCACCTTGCCTGCCACGGGGTTGGCGGCCCGGACGTGCTCCAGCAGGTGGATCTTGCCGCCCTCCTTCAACACTCGCGCGGCCTCCCGCAGCCCGAGGACAGGGTCCGGCACGGAGCAGAAGACAAAGGTCGCAACCGCGGCATCGAAGGCCCCGTCCCGGAAGGGCAGGGCCTGCGCATCCGCCAGCACCAGGTCGATCCTCTTGGCTAGCCTGTCAGCCCGCCTCTGGGCCCGCCGCAACATCCTCGGGCTCAGGTCCACGGCCACGACGGCCGCCCCAGGAGGGTGGTAGCGGAAGTTCTTCCCGGTCCCAGCCCCGATCTCCAGCACCGCCGCTCCCGTCACGTGGGACCAGAGCTCGCGGCGGAGCCGGCCAAAACCCAGCAGCTCCATCGGCAGTTCTCGCAGGTCATAGAGGGCTGCCCCGCGGTCGTACCGTTTCTGGGTTTTCAGCGTCTCCTCCGCCCTCATCATGGCTTTCTGGCCCTGTTCCGCACCCACGGGGTCACCGTGGGCATCAGGATGATCATGCTCAAGGAGAAGACCCACACAGCCCCTCCTATCCGGGCCACCCATGAGTAGTCGCCCGTGAGCAGCGTGACCAGAAGGAACGTCAGGCCAGCGGCCAGCGATAGGCTCGTGTAGATCAGGGCGCTGACCCGCCCCGGATCGCTCGTCTCCAGTCTCATGACCCAACCTCCAAAGCCGGCGCCTGCTCGGCCTGTTCTTCGTAGCGCGGAGCTGGCGGCTGCCCCCGCTTTATGGGCGGACGGTAGCCCCGCATGCGCAGGGTGTTCATGGTTACCGAGAAGCTGCTGGTGGCCATGAGGAGGGCCGCCAGCTCCGGGCTCACCACCTGCGAGGTGAAAGGGTACAGGAGGCCAGCGCCCAAGGGGATGGCCAGGGTGTTGTACCCGAAGGCCCAGGCCAGGTTCTGGCGCACCAGGCGCATGGTAGCCCTCGCCACCTGTATGGCCGCCACCACGTCCAGGATGTCGTCCCGGATCAGGATCACGTGGCCCGTCTCCTTGGCCACATCCGTCCCGGAGCCGATGGCGATGCCCACGTCCGCCTGGGCCAAGGCTGGGGCATCGTTCACCCCATCGCCGACCATGGCCACGGTCTTGCCCTCAGCCTGGAGCTTCCGCACCTCGGCCGCCTTGTCCTGCGGCAGCACCTCCGCCAGCACTCGCCTGATGCCCACCTGGCGGCCGACAGCCTCGGCCGTGCGGCGGTTGTCGCCGGTGATCATCGCCACCTCCAGGCCCATCCGGCTCAGCTCAGCGACGGCCCGGGCTGACGTCTCCTTCAGCGTGTCGGCGACGGCCACCAGGCCAGCGGGCCGGCCGTCCACGGCAACGAACATTACGGTCTTCCCTTCGTTTTCCAGTCGTTCCGCCTCTGCGGACAGCTCCGCCAGGCCGATGCCCCTCTCTTCCATCAGCTTGCGATTCCCAGGAGGACGGCCTTGTCCTCCACCGTCGCCTCCACGCCGTGGCCGGGGATAGCGTTGAAGGATTCCGCACGGGGGATATCCAGGCCGCGCTCCGTTGCGCCCCGCACTATCGCCTCGCCGAGAGGATGCTCGGAGCTCTTCTCGACAGCGGCCGCCAGGCGTAAGACGGCGTCGGCCGACCCGGAGAGGGGGACCACGTCGGTTACCGATGGCTCCCCCTTGGTCAGGGTTCCGGTCTTGTCCAGGACCACCACTTGCACTTTGGAGGTCGCTTCTATGGCGTCGGCGCCCTTGAAGAGGATGCCCATCTCGGCGCCCTTCCCGGAGCCTGCCATGATGGCGGCGGGGGTTGCCAGCCCGACAGCGCAGGGGCAGGAGATGACCAGCACCGTGACGGAGATGAGCAGCGCCAGGCCGAAGACCTCCAGCTCCTCCAGCGTGTAGGGGGTCAGCACCAGCCTGGTGTCCGCCGAGAACCAGAGATCGTATCCCACGAAAAACCAGAAGAGGAAGACCGCAAGGGCCAGGGCGTGCACGCCCAGGATGAAGTGCCCAGCCACCTTATCGGCGAGGGCCTGGATCGGCGCCTTAGTGGTCTGCGCTTCTTCCACCAGGCGGATGATCTGGGCCAAGGCGGTCTCGGCGCCTACACGCGTGGCTCTGAAGCGGAAGGCGCCGGTCTTGTTCAGGGTGCCGCCGATGACCTCATCGCCGGGCCGTTTCTCCACGGGAATGCTCTCGCCGGTGACCATGGACTCGTCCACGGCGGAATAGCCGTCGACGACAACGCCGTCCACGGGGACGCTCTGGCCGGGCCGGACGAGGCAGATGTCTCCCACCTCCACCTCATCGGCCGGAATCTCCACCTCCTGCCCGTCGCGCAGCACCACCGCCCGCTTGGGCTGGAGTTTCATCAGCTTGCGGATCGCCTCGGACGTACGGCCGCGGGTGACAGCCTCCAAGTAACGCCCCAGGACGATGAAGGCCACCAGGAGGGCGGCCGCCTCGTAGAAGGTGGCGCGCTCGCCGCCGAAGCCAGCATCGGGGAAGAAGGTGTTGATGACGGCGATGAGGTAGGCGGCCCCGATACCGGTGGCGTAGAGGAGGTTCATATCGGTTACCCCGCGCCGCAGCCCGTTCCAGGAGTTCACGAAGAACTGGCGGCCCGGGCCTAGCACCAGCGGCGTCGTCAGGAGGAAGAGGACGGGCTTTTCCCCCAGGAAAATAGGCACAATGCCCTTCAGGGGCTCGTAGTCGCTGAAGGTGCCCAGCATGACGATGGCGCCCAGGGGCCAGGCGATAAGCATATTGATGAGCTGGCGGCGCACCTCAGCCTGCCGCGCCTGGCGCTCCCTGTCCAGGGCGTCTTCGCCCTCGCCCTTCTCCGACACCTCGTAGCCCAGGCTGCGAATCGTTTTCTTGATGACCGCGGCGGAGACCATCGCCTCAGAGTACTCGACGGTGACGGTATCGGTGCCAAGGTTCACTTCCACAGAGACCACGCCCGGCACCTGGCCCAGGGCCTTCTTGATGGCCTCCTCGCAGTGGGTGCCCATCATCCCCAGGACGAGGAGCTGGATCCGGGACCAGGGCACCTCGTAGCCGATCTCTTCGATGACCCGCTCCATCTCGGGGAGGGTGCAGACGCTGGGGTCGAAGACGACTCCGGCGCGGCCGGCCGAGAGGTTCACAGCGGCTTCTTGAACCCCGGGCACGCCCTTCAGGGCCTTCTCCACCTTGCGCACGCAGGCGGCGCAGGTCATCCCCGCCACAGGCAGGCTGATCTCCTGAAGCCCGTCCCGGCTACGCTGCTTCTCCCGTACCATAGCTACGACCTTTCTAGCGCGCCTCTCTCTCGGCCTGCGCGATGATGCGGCCTAGCCGCTCCCGCTCGGCCTTCAGCTCCGCGACCAGATCGCCGCCGCGGGCCGGCGCTTGGTCCTCGTGGCCGGCATGGCTGCCGTGCCCATGCACGTCATGCCGTGGCCGCCCGTCAGGCGCCGGCCGAAAATCCAGCCGCCCACCATCATGGCGATCATCATCAGGGGACACAGGAGCAGCAGTGCTATTACCGGTATGGCTACTGCCCATTCCATGGCCTAACTCTCCTTTCCAGGTGTGTCATCGCATTGGGCTCAACGGTTGGCCAGTTCGTAAAGCTCCAAAAGCTCGTGGATCACCTGTTCCTCCCTTCCGTCGCGGATGCCGTTGACCACGCAGTGGTGCAGGTGGCCGTCCAGCATCTTGGCCTCCATCTTCTCGATGGCCCGCCTCACGGCGTAGGTCTGCTTCAGGATCTCCGGGCAGTACTTGTCCTCCTCGATCATGGCCCGGATGCCCTTCAGGTGGCCCTCTATATAGCTCAGGCGTTTGAGCACGTCCTGCCTGACATCGTCCTCCATGGCTTGTACCTTCCTTCCTTGTTCAGGCCTTCTCCTGGGTCAAATAGCGCCCCGGATTCGCCTGAAATTCAAGTCCGCACCCCTTCGAACAGAAGTAGAAGACGCGCCCATCGTGCCGAACGCTGAAGGCCTGCTCCACGTCCACGCCCATATTGCATACGGGATCCCGGACGGTCTTCCCTATCGAGCGCAAGCGTCCGTCCTCCAGCCACAGCACCCTGTCGGCGGCCTCGCGTATCCGCTGGTCGTGACTGACAACGAGGACGGCGCGATGGTCCTGGGCGGCGATGTTGCGTAGGATCTCCATCACCTCCCGGCCATGCTTGGAGTCCAGATTCGCCGTGGGCTCGTCAGCCAGGAGCAGAAGGGGCTCGTTGGCCAGGGCGCGGGCTATGGATACGCGTTGCTTTTCGCCTCCCGAAAGATCCCGGCTGCGGAAGTCTAGCCTGTGGCCCAGACCCAGCGACCGCAGCAGTTCGGTAGCCCGCTGTCTCGCCTGTCTGCCATCCACCCCGGCGATGTTCAGAGCCAGTTCGACGTTCTCACGTACGCTGAGGCTCTCCCAAAGGTTGAACGACTGGAAGATGAAACCGACGGCCCTGCGCCTGAGGGCCGTCAGAGCGGCCCCGCTGAGACGCGAGATATCGATGCCATCCACTTCGATGGAGCCCGAGGTAGGACGCAAGAGGCCGCCCGCCATGGTGAGAAGGGTTGTCTTGCCGGAGCCAGAAGGGCCCATGACCAGCACCATCTCTCCGGCGCGGACGACCAGATCCACGCCGTCCACGGCGCGGACCTCGGTCTCGCCACGGCCAAACACCTTCGTGACGCCGGATAGCCTCAGTGCAACCCTGCTATCTTCCATCGCTAAGCCCTGAACACCATGGCCGGGTCTATGCTGTTGATCCGGCGGATCGGTACGAAGGAAGCCAGCACGGCCATGCCACCGGTGGCCAGCAGAGCCGCGGCGATGTCCCAGACCCGAAATTCCGTGGCGAATTCGGGCACAGCGCCTTCGGCCAGGCGGGAGACGCCCAGCGCCCCCGCCAACCCCAGGAGGAAGCCAGCGGCCGTAAGCACCGTGGCCTGGGCCAGGACGATCCGGTAGAGAAAGGCAGCGCCGGCGCCCACCGCTTTCATAACCGCGAACTCCCGCGTCCGCTCTATGGTGGCGGTGTAGATGGTCAAACCGACGACGGCGGTTCCGACGACGAAGCCGATGATCACAAGGACGAGGATGATGGGCACGAAGGCACCACCTATCTCCCGCCGCACGGACTGGGCGAACTCCTGCGCCGTATACACCTGCAGGCCAGGGTGGCCTTCACTGATGGCAGCCGCCACCCTTTCGGGCTCGGCGCCCTCTTCCAGGACCACCATCCCGTAGGTGACGATCCCCCCGACGCCGAAGATCTCTTGGGCATCTGCAAAGTTGAGGAAGGCGAACTGGAAGAAGACGTCGCCCCCCTTCGGCCGGACGTTGGAGACCGTCAGAGGGACGCCGCCAATGGTCAGGGAGTCGCCTATGCGCAAACCAGCCTTACGGGCGAGGACCTCGTCGATGGCGATCTCGCCCCTCTGGGGGAGGAAGCGCTCTCGGAGCTCAGGGGAGACAGGGAGGCCGCCAAAATCGAGGGCCATGAGGCGGACGGACTGGTCCCTGCCCCGGTAGGAGAACTTCATCTGGCGGGAGAGCACAGGCACCACGGCCTTCACTCCCTCAGGTCTGGAGGCCACTTCGACATCCTGCGGCTCCAGGAGCGAGATGGAATGGAACGGGTCCGACGTCCCTTGCTGGACCACCCAGAGCTGGCCAGGGAGCTGCTGGAAGATCTCCCCGGAGCGGCTGAGCCCCCGGTAGAGGGCCACGATGGTGAGGATCAGGATCATCGCGAAGGCGACCCCGATGACGGAGATGGCGAACCGGCCCTTCTCTGACAGCAGGTTGCGGCGCGCTACAGGTACCATAACCCGATCCAACCACCTACTGGACAACGATGACGGCCTTCATGTCCGGGTGGACGGCGCAATAATATGGATACTCCCCTGCCTCGGCGAAGGTGAGCACCGCGCTGCCGCCCTTGTTCAAGATGCCGGTATCCCACGTGCCATTGCTGGCGGTGGCGGTGTGCGGCGCCTCATCGAAGTTAGTCCACGTTATCCTGGCGCCCACCGGCACGCGAAGGTTCCCGGGATCGAACCGGAAGTCCCGGATGGAGACCGATGCCTCGCCGCCGCCCTGGGTGGGCGCAGAGCCGGAGGTATCCGTCCCGCCTCCCATCATTCCCGCCATGGCGCCCGCGTGATCCATCATGTGCCCCAGGCCGCGGACCGGCTTATCCGCGCCGGAGATCGGCCCCGAGCAAGCAGTGGCCAGGACCGCCAGCCCCACGGCAAGAGCAAGGGCCAACGTCAGCCTCCTGAGCCTTTGCATCTTGCCTCCTCCGAAGCTTACAACCCCTACCCCCTGGGTGGGGGTCTGCCTAGAAGATAGCAACGCCGCCCGGCGTTGTCAAGTGACGCA
>DAOUAG010000206.1:0-1644 GCA_034433815.1 Dehalococcoidia bacterium
CATCGTCGGCCCCGTAGACAACAGGCCCAGGAAAGCCTTCCGCCAGGTCAACGGATTGCGGGGCCGGGGAGAAGATGACGTAAGTCCGCCCGGCCGCGGTGACGCCGGCCATGCTGGTGGCGAAGGGCGCCGGCAGGGCGAGGTCGTCCAGGCCGTCGCCGTTGATGTCGCCCGCGGCGACGCCTTCGCCCAGGCGGTCGCCAGAGGCGGCGCCGTAAATCGTGATGTCCTGCTGACCGGCGCTGGCGTCAATGGTCGTTGGTAGGCTGGGGCTACCGAACACTGCGTACACCTCGCCTGCCATGTCGCGGGCGTCGTTGGGCCCGTCGGCCCAGAAGGCGCCCACGATGAGGTCAGCGAAGGCGTCGCCGTTCAGTTGTGCGGTTGTGACGGCGAAGCCTGCCAGGTCGCCGGCCGTGGCGCCCAGGAAGACAAGATCCGCGCCAGCCGCCAGGTCTACCTCCCGCACCTGACGCCCGAGGGAGCGCGATCCGAAGATCACGTAGGCCGCGCCGGCGTCGGTCCGCGAGCCGCCAGGGCCGTCGGCGAAGGGAGCTCCGATGACGATATCGGCGACCCCGTCGCCGTTGACGTCCCCCGCCGCGATGCTGCGGCCAGCTTGATCGCCGGGTTGCGCCCCGTAAATGGTAGCGTCCTGTTGGCCCATACCGGCGTCCCGCGTTTCGCCGTGGGAAAACGGGCCCAAGAAGACGTACGTTTCCCCCGCATCGGGGCGGGCGCCGTCTGGCCCGTCGGCAAAGGCGGCGGCTAGGGCGACGTCGGCGATGCCGTCGCCGTTGAAGTCGCCGGCGGCTAGAGAGCTAGCGGTGTCGTTAGCGCCAGCGCCATAGAGGATGACGGATGCCGCGATAGGCAGGGTGGCCGGTGTGGCAGAGGGCCGGGGCGAGACCGTCAGGTTCGGGTTGGAGCCGCCGCAGGATATCAGGTATGCAGCGGCAACCGCGGCCAAGAGGCCCCAGGCCAAGCTCCGGAACGTGCCGGGCGCACGGTGGGGCGTTGGTTCACACATTGTCACCGACATCTTACCCTGGGATAACCGCTCCTTAACCACTTAACAAAGGCGGGTGAGTAAACTGCGGGTTGAGTGGAGCGACTCATCCCCCTCTCGCTCCGCTGAAGAAGAGGAGCCGGCCCCGAAAGGCCGGCTCTTTCTCGTCGCTTTCGCAGGTGCTGGGCCCCTACTGTGGGTTGCGCCTGCGGCCCGTCCAAAGGCCCGCCGCCAGTATGACGGGCAGACCGGCCGCTAGGAGGGCCAACGACAGGGAGGCGCTGCCCGTGGTCTCCTTCTGGGCGCCTTCCGCTGGCCCAGCGTCTATCAGGCCGACGATACCGCCGACGGGGTTCGGCGTCCCGCCGCCGCCCGGCGGCAGCAGGGTGTTGGTGATGGTGCACTGGCCAGTGAGAACCGGGGCGCTACATTCGCCCGTTGACGAATAGCCCGTAGGTATCGGACTTTCTGTGGCCGTGCACGTCGGGTTGCCAACGTAGTTCTCCACCAGGAAGCTGGCGGGACTGGACTCCGAGACGCTGGCAGAGGCTGGCGTCACGGTCCCGCTGGCGCAGGACAGGGATACCGTCACGGACATGGGGTTGTCATCGCTAAAGTCCTTCATGACGATGAAG
>DAOUAG010000207.1:0-9451 GCA_034433815.1 Dehalococcoidia bacterium
GAGGACGCCGGCGAGTCGCCGAGCACGGTGGCCCAGAGGCCGGGGTGGGCCGACATATCGGCGGTGAAGAACGGCCGTGTGCACGTCATCGACCCCGACATCGTCAGCCGACCCGGGCCGCGCCTGGTGGAGGCGATGCAGACGCTAGCGGGCATGCTGTATCCGGATCTCTTCCCGTGAACGTCTTGCGGCGCTCCCCTGCCTTGACCCTGGGGCGGGCACAGACGGCCGAAATCCTAGCCGCCGTCCGCCCGTCGTTGTGGCCGCGTTTGGCTCTGGGGTGCGCCGTCCTGGCCGGGGCCCTGCTGCTGGGGCTCGCTTTGGGCCCCGTGGCCGTACCCCTGGACGCCACCGTCCGCGTCCTCTGGTCCCACACGCCGTGGGCAGGCGAAGCGGATGTGCCGGCGGTGTGGGAGACCATCGTCTGGGACGTCCGCCTGCCCAGGGTACTCTTGGCAGGAGCGGCGGGCGCGGCCTTGGCCACGGCCGGGGCGACCTACCAGGGGGTCTTCCGCAATCCTTTGGCCGACCCCTACCTCATCGGCGTCGCCACCGGCGCCGCGTTGGCTGCCACCATCGTCATCGTGTCCGACGCGCCCGTGGTCTGGCATGGCCTTAGCGTACTGCCCCTGGCCAGCTTCGCGGGCGCCATCGCCTCGGTGGCACTGGTCTACGCCGTCGCCCGGACCGATGGGGCCGCCCCGGTGACGACCCTGGTGTTGGCCGGCGTGGCCGTGGCCTCCCTCTCGACGGCAATAACTTCGTATCTGATGCTCAAGGACACCAGCAGCGCCCTGACGGTGCTTAGCGTGGTGCTCGGGGGCTTCAACACGGCTTCCTGGGCCAAGCTTCTTTGGATGCTTCCCTATGCCCTCCCAGCCTGTATCGTGGTTCTGGCCTACGCCCGGGTGCTGAACGTCTTGACCCTGGATGAGGAGCAGGCGCGTCATCTAGGCGTAGACGTAGAGAGAGCGAAGGCGCTGCTTCTTGGCGCAGCCTCCTTGGCGGCGGCGGCAGCGGTGTCGGTCAGCGGCACCATCGGCTTCGTCGGTCTCGTCGTCCCGCATGCCGTCAGGCTGCTTTGGGGCCCGGACCACCGGCATCTGCTGCCGCTGTCGATGGTCTACGGCGGCGCCTTCCTCATCGGGGCCGACCTCATCGCGCGGACGGCCGACCAGCCGTCCGAGGTGCCAGTGGGGATCGTGACGGCTATATGCGGGGTGCCGTTCTTCCTCTACCTCTTGCGCCGGGCCAAAGGCGCCTACATGGGGTAGATCAGAATGCCGGATGACGTAGTGACGCCGACGCCGGGTCACGCCCCTGGGCCGGCCACGGGTGGAGCAGCGGCCCTTGTGGAGGTGAGGGGCCTGACCGCAGGGTACGGACGGCCGGACCGAAACAAGCCGGCGGTGGAGCATATCGACCTATCGGTGAGGGCGGGCGAGATGGTGGCCGTCATCGGCCCCAACGGATCGGGCAAGACCACCTTGGTGCGCTGTATCGCAGGCGTCCTCCGCCCGTGGTCGGGCGAGGTAAGGATCTGCGGCGACGACGTGGCCGGTCTTTCGCAGCGAGAGGTGGCCCGGCGCGTGGCCGTCGTCCCTCAGGACCCCCCATTGCCCGAAGGCTTCACAGCGTTGGAGGTCGTACTGATGGGCCGCACGCCGCACCTGCGCCTCCTCCAGAACGAGGGTCCCGCCGATCTGGCCGCCGCCCGGCAGGCGATGCTGGCGACAGCGGTCTGGGAGATGGCGGCCCGTCCGGTGGCTTCCCTCTCGGGCGGAGAGAGGCGCCGAGTGGTGCTGGCCCGGGCCCTAGCCCAGGATACGCCGGTGCTTCTGCTAGATGAACCCACCGCGCATCTGGACATCGGCCACCAGTTGGCGGTGCTGCGTCTGGCGCGGGAGCTCTGCCGCTCGCAGGGGAAGGCCGCGCTGGCCATCGTGCACGATCTGACGTTGGCGGCCCAGTTCGGCGACCGCCTGGTGGCGATGAACGGTGGCCGGATCGTGGCGGAGGGACTCGCGGGCGATGTCCTGAGGCCGGAGCTACTGGCGGCGGTATACGGGGTGAGGGTGCACGTGCTATCGCATCCCGAAACCGGCCGGCCGGTGCTGGCGCCGGCGCCGGAAGACGGATAGACTACCACTAACGCTATGCCTCGCGCCAAGAAGTCCATGCTGTACACCCGCAGCGGCGACGAGGGTACTACGGCCCTCTTCGGGGGTGGCCGCGTTAGCAAGGACAGTCCCCGGGTGGAAGCCTACGGAGCAGTGGACGAGCTTAACTCGGCGCTGGGCGTGGCAGCGGCCTTCCTCCCGCAACGGCGGCTCGTGAGGCTCTTGCAAGACATCCAGAACGAGCTCCTCAACATCGGTTCCGAGCTGGCTTCTGAGTCGGGCAAGGCAGCGGCGGCTGGTCAGATGTTCAAGGACCCGGCGGCCAAGATCGCCACGGTCGAGCGGCTCATCGACGAGTATGACGCCAAGGTGCCCCCACTACGGACCTTTGTGCTCCCAGGCGGTACACAGGGTGCCGCTCTCTTACACCTCTCGCGGGCCATCTGCCGGAGGGCGGAGCGGGCCGTCGTCCGCCTGGCGGGAAAAGAGGACGTGAACCCCGCTATCGTGGCTTATCTCAACCGCCTTTCGGACCTGTTGTTCGTCCTGGCCCGCTACGCCAACAAGGCCGCCCGGAAAACCGATGTGCTCTGGCAGAAGCCGTGAGGTGTGCCCGGCGAACGGTGCCGACATCCAGCCGGACCGGCTTATCTCGCCGTTTGCTATGCTGTCTCCATGATCCCTGTTTCGGATAGCCCGCGCCGGCGCACCTTTCCTTACGTCAACATCGCTCTCATCGTCGCCTCAGTGTTGGTCTTCATGTATGAGCTCACCCTGCCGTCGGTGCAAGACGTCAACCGGTTCTTCGTGGACTACGGCGTCATACCGGTGCAGCTCACCGCCTGGGTGAAACACCCCGCCGGGCTGGAGGAGCCGATGACGGTTTTCACCTCCGCCTTCATCCATGGGGGCTGGCTTCATCTGGCCGGCAATATGATCTACCTCTGGGTCTTCGGCGATAACGTCGAGGATGCCTTGGGCCACCTGAAATACCTTCTCTTCTACGCTGCCGCGGCCGTCGGGGCCGTGGCGCTCCAGGTGGCTGTGGACTCGGACTCGATAGTGCCCATGGTGGGCGCCAGTGGCGCTATCTCCGGCGTAATGGGGGCCTACGTGGTCCTTCATGCGAAGGCGCGTATCGAGATCATCATTCCGTGGCTCTGGTTCTTGGGCACCTTCCGCGTGCCAGCCGTTTTCCTCATCGGCTTCTGGTTCGTTATACAGCTCATGTCGGGAATCGCCACCATCGGTACCGCTACTGGCGCGTCGGAGGGAATCGCGGTCTGGGCCCACGTGGGCGGCTTCCTGACGGGACTTGTACTGATGTTAGTCCTTATCCCCTTTACCCGGCGTCCCGCAGTGGGACGGTACAGGACGGAAATGTGGTAGGGCGAGCGTAATGAGCGCGGACTAATAAAAATTGCTTAGCCCGCGCTAAGCCAAGCCTTGACTCGGGGGGCCATGGTTGGCCTAAAATGACACTAACCCAGGCCAACCGGCAGGGGTTCAGTCTCGCGGCGCCCGGCCACGGGCCCGCGCTAAGTAAGGAGGCCGCCCATGGCTGATGCTACTGCCATCCAGGTCCCAGACGATCTGGCGAAGGTGGCAGAAGAGAAAGGAATCCCCCTCGACCTGGTGCGCCGGGCCCTCGCCCTGGGATTTCCGGCACAGGCGGTGAAACAGCAGCTAGCCATGCCGGGAGTCACGGCCGAGGCAGCCGAACGGTTCATCGCCGAGCAGGAGCGCATACGGGCCGGTGGCGAAATCAATATTCCGGACGAACTTCGGGCAGTAGCCCAGGCCCACGGCTGGCCCGATAGCCTTCTCAAGCGGGCGCTGGCATTAGGCGCGCCGCCCCAGCTCCTCATCAATCAAATCAACGCCGGCATCACCGCCGAACAGGCGGAGGGATTCATCGCGCGGCAGGAGCGCATGCGGAGCATGGGCCCTGAGGAAGCCCTCGACCTGAGCTGGATGAAGGTGCCGACGGAGTGGGGAGTGCGCGTCCGCCCGGGCAAGAAGGGGCTCACGGTGGGGATGATCAACGTGGGCACCTACGGCGACATTCCCGACTATTGGCCCCACAAGACGGAGATGCCCCGGGGAGCGCACCCGCTGCCGGGTACGCCCGCCATGGGGTACTCCATCTACGAGAAGGCGGAGCTGTGGGCCGATAACGCCGCCGATCTCTATGAAGAGGCGATTCAGCGCCGCTGGCGCCCGGCCACCGATATCCCCTGGGAAACCATCGAGCCGCTGCCCGATGAGGTGGAGAAGGCGATGTGCCAGCTCTGCACCGTCATGTGCGAGATGGCGATTCTGTCGGGCGACATAGGCGGCCGCTGGTTGCCGGAGATGTCCTACGGATACCACGAGGTGAAGCTCTACGTGGCCTCGGCAGAGTTCGACGCCGCCCGCCAGTTCGAAGTCTTCCGCAAAAGGGCAATGAGCAACGGCGGCGGGATGGGCCTGCAAAGCCCCGGTTACCTGTACCGGGCCATCATCGATGCCCGCTCCTGGACGGAGGCCACCATCCTTCTCTACATCCTTACCAACAGCTACCTCCTGGGCCTATACCGCATAGGCTACGCCGCCGCCCACAACGAGGCGGAGGCCAAGATCTTCTCCCTCGGCATGCAGGACGTGGCCAGGCAGATCTCCTACGGGGTGAACCACCTGCGATACTTCCTATCCCGGCACCAGGAGCGGCGCCCGGAGGTGCACACGTACCTCAATAAGGGCGAGGCCGTGTTCGTATTCCAGCAGGAGCAGGACGTGCCGTTGCGGGAGGCCCTCATCATCCTCCTGGGCGGCGGCACCCAGGATCGGCAGATCGCCGAGGGCGTCCGCAAGCTGGAGTACCTGACCGGCAAGTGGATCCGGGAGTACGCTGACCGGCTGGCGGCCGCCGGGCTCCCCGAGCGGCGGGACAACATGCACCCGGCCCTGCGCAAGTACCTGGCCGCCCCGGTGCACGCCGGCGCGGCTTGATAAACTGGAATAGGAACGAAAGAAGGAGACGACGGCGATGACACAAGAGGTAACGGTGAAGGCTACATTCCCCTCTACCGAGTGGTTCGAAGCCATCCGCGAGCTGGTGAACCAGGACGAGAACTACCGCCGCCTAGGCACCTGCGACGCCACGGTGGGAATCAAGGTTCCGGACCTCGGTAAGTACTACCTGATCACCTTCGAGGCCTTCGAGGTGGCCAGCGTGCGCCAGGTGACCGAGGCCGAGGCCGAGCGCAGCGACTTTTGGCTGGAGATGCCCTACGCCCGCTGGAAGGAGATGATCCAGAACATCAAGGCGAACGGCAAGGCAGACCTGCACCACACGCTGAACACCATCGACCTGGAGATGCCGGAAGGGTTCGCGCGGTCCCACGATGGATACCGCCGCGACGCCTTTTACCGATTCAATCAGTCGTTCCAGTACTTCTTCGACACCTCCGCCAAGATCGAGACCCAGTTCGAATAGCCCCCGGCTCGGGTAGCTCAGGGCTACCAGCCTGCGCCTCGGGCTGCCCGGCCCATTCATGCGCAAGGGTTCCGCCGAGCTATAGAATGTGTCCCAGCGGGCGCTGCCCCGGCGTCCGCGTATGTCGCCCACTAATAGGAAGGAGGTATCGCCCGATGGCCCTCTACCGGGCAGAGGAGATCACCTACACCCATGTCCAGCAACTGGCGCGGGAGCGCAGCATCGCCTTCGTGTCGGTCTCTGCGCTCGAAGTGCATGGCCCCCATCTGCCCCTGGGGATGGACATGTTCATGGCCCGTTGGCAGGCGGAAGAGACCGCCAGGCGCTTCGCCGAGGCCCACCCGGACTGGACGGTGGTGGTATACCCCCACCTTCCTCTGGGCACCGATGAGTTGCCCTTGCCCGGCTCCGTCGATGGAACCCAGCAGACGGTCTACCGGGCTCTCTTGGCCTTAGGGGCATCCCTGGAGAAGACGGGGTTCGGCTACGCAGTGATTACCAATGGCCACGGCGGCGCCAGACACGCTGCAGCCCTAGAAGCGGCCTGCCGCCGGGTGACCAAGAAGGGGCGAATCCAGATGTTCTCCCCCTCCATCGCCGTCTTGCACGGCATCGTCGCCGGGGGCCGTCACGCACAACTGGAAGCGAACCTGGGCCGGCCGCTGCGGGAGGAGGAGCGGCAAGGGCTGCTAAACGGGGAGCACGCCGGCACCATGGAGACTTCCTTCGCCCTCGCGGAGAGACCGGACCAGGTGGACCCTGTTTACAAGACCCTGCGCCAAGACAACCCTCCGCGCTTCAAGCCGTTGGCCCTGGCTGGTCGCGGCCTGGCGTTGGTTTCCGGCCGCGGGAGCAAGGTCCGGGAGCTCTCAGATTCCCTGGCGGGCGGCGTCGGCTGGCTGCTGAACGCGCACTACGGCTATGGCAAGGACTACAAGGTGACCTATCAGGGGAACCCCTCCGCTGGCTCGGCCGAGCTCGGGCGCGCCATCCGTGAGACGATGGTGCAAGGGTGCCTCGAATATGTGGAGAAGGTGACCGGCGGGCAGATGGATGCCCGGGACGTGCGATCCATCGCCTCAGACCCGCCCATCATCCAGCCGGGGTTCTGGCAGCGGCTGGGGCTGCTCGCCGGACTGGTCGGGGCAGCCGCCCTCTGGCTGCGGTTGCGACGCTAGCGCAAGGTCTCTAGCGGAAGTCCACCCGGGGGAAGATGCGTTCCTCAGCTTCCGCCACCAGGGCGTTAGCCAGGGAGGCGCCGCCCCGGGCCAACAACCGCTCCAGCAGCGGGCGGCGGGGCCTCACCCACTGGAGCCGCCGGGGCACGCGGCCCATTTCGCTGGCTATATCAAGCGCCATCTCCATGTCCCCTAGCTCGTCCACCAGGCCTATCTCCTTTGCCTTGGCCCCCGTGAACACCTCGCCAGTGGCGTAACGGCGAACGACCTCTTCCGGCAGCCGGCGCGCTTCCGCTACGGCCTTGACGAACCAGTCGTAGAACTCATCTGTCAGGGCCTCTACCTTCTTCTGTTCCTCCGGGCTGGGCTCGCGCCAGGGCTGGAACATCCCCTTCAGCTCTCCCTTGTGGGTCAACACCACCCGCACGCCCACCCTCTCCAAGAGCTCCTGCACAACGGGCCGGACGAAGATGACGCCAATGGAGCCGATGAGGGCGGTGGGTTGTGCCACGATCTTCGACGCTCCGCAAGCGGCCAGATAGCCGCCCGAGAGGGCCCCGCTCATGACGAAGGCGACGGTGGGTTTGCGGGAGGACAAGCGTCGC
The DNA here is from genome assembly GCA_034433815.1 of Dehalococcoidia bacterium. Classification (GTDB taxonomy): domain Bacteria; phylum Chloroflexota; class Dehalococcoidia; order SM23-28-2; family RBG-16-64-32; genus DAOUAG01. The sequence goes on from DAOUAG010000207.1 coordinate 7,382, forward strand.
AACGAGGCGAAGATGGCGTCGGAGACGGCGGCCGAGCCGCCCGGCGAGTCGACCTCTACGACCACAGCCCGGACGCGCCTGTCGTCCGCCAGCGCCTTGATGGTGCGCACGATCTCCGGACCACGGACCTGTACCCCGATGGCGCCGGCGATCTCGAGCACGGCGATGCGGGGCGCGTTCCAGGGGCCTTCCACCTGCCAGGGCAGCCAGTTCATCTCGTCCTCCTCGGATCTGGGGACCGTCTAAGGAAAGTATATCGCGGGCGCTGACTAGTCTGGCGGAGCCCTGTCTCCCTTGCGCCGATGGCTAACTGAGGGCGTCTAGCTGGCGCAGCGTCTCGTCTATAGTGGGGATCTCCCACTGCTGGAAGCCCAGGTAGGCGAAACGCACGATCCCGTCTTTATCGATGACGAACAGCCCTGGCCGCTGCCCCAGCGAGACGATGGAGCTTTTGACATCGTACTCCCGGAAGACTTTTCGTTCTGGGTCCGCGAGGCAGGGGAACGGGATGCCGTTAGCTCGAAAATAGCCCTCCGCGTTCTCCAGGGTATCCGGCGCTATGGCCAGGATCTGGGCTCCTCTGGAGCGGAACTCCTCATAGCGGTCTCGCAACTGCGAGAGGTGCCTGCGGCAGAAGGGTCAGCGGAAGCCCCGGAGGAAGACCAGCACCACCGGCTGGCCCCGCAGGCCAGACAAGCTCACCTCGTTCCCGTCGGAGGCCCGCAACCGGAAATCGGGCGCCGGCGAACCGGGCGGGACGGTTTCGCTATCCACCGGCATAGCGTTCCGTATTGTAGCCGCCCACAACGCACCCCTTCAACTGATGTCGCCTGGATGGGCGAATTTCTTTCCCCGGTAGCGATAAACCCTCGGGATGTTCGAGTGGCGGTGGGGGCGCACCCCCTCTTTAGGCCATCAATTTGACGGTAATCGAGTAACAGATAGCGGCCAACGCCGTCTTGCATCTCCTGAGAGCGAGGAGAAAGGAGGCGGCTGCTAGCCCCCGTGAACCTGATACTTCAGGATGGGACGCCCGGCACGCGCAGTCATCCCGCCTGCCGACACCGCGCCGCGGTGGTTCTAGGCCTGTTGCTCGCCGTCCTGCTGATCTTCGCTTGGCTCGCCAGGAGCCAACATCCGGCCGCGGCGCTGGACGGCGAAGAGGCCAGGCTGCTAGATCTCATCAACGAGTACCGCGCAGCGAACGGCCTGGGGGCGCTGTCCCTGAACGATCCCCTCAACTCCTCTGCCCGCTGGATGGCGGAGGACATGGCCCGGAACGATTATCTAAGCCATACGGACTCGTTGGGCCGGGATCCCGTAAGCCGCATGGCCGCGTTCGGCTACGGGTACAACACCTGGAAGGGCGAGAACCTGGCGGCCGGAATGGCCACCGCCCAGGAAGCGTTCGACCACTGGAGACAGTCGCCTTCCCATAATGCAAACTTGCTGAACCCCAATTTCACGGTCATCGGCATAGGGAGGGCCTACAACCCGGGCACGACCTTCGGCTGGTATTGGGCCAACGACTTTGGCGGCCAGGGCGCACAGCCACCGCCACCGCCGGCTCCGGCCGCTGTCGCTCCCATGCCTCCGCCTGCGCCAGCGCCGGAGGTGCCGTCAGAGGCCCATCCCACACCGGAGCCGCCACCGCCGCCGGCTGCGATAGTGCCAGACCCTGAGCCTACGCCGGCGCCGTCTCCCTCCCCTGCTCCAGCCACCCTGGCAGAGGCCGTTGCCTCGGCCGCGCCAGCGCTGCGCTGGTGGCACATCGCGGGTTCTCTTGAGCCCCTGTGGGAACGGCTGACGCTAGTGGGGGCTGGCAAACCGATCTTGCGCACGGCCTCCTTCCTGGCTGGCTGGTATCTGGAGCGAGAAACCTTCGGGCCGTCGCAAGGCGCTGTAGGGCCACCCGCCCTGGCAACCCTCCGCCTCCTGCGCCTAGCTTGAGCCGGGTCCCCCGTCGTTAGGGGACGAGCAGTCTTCTGTGCTATCATCGTGCCGCAGCCCGGAAAGGGGCGCGCCTACATGAGGATCATCGTCTTTTCTGGGAAGGGCGGCAGCGGCGTC
>DAOUAG010000208.1:0-4137 GCA_034433815.1 Dehalococcoidia bacterium
GCAGAAAGCTCTGAGGCTCGAGGCCGGTGACGATGGCGCAGGCGGCATTGTAGTACGGTGGCTGGGGCGGCCCCTCCGCCTCGGTTTCGTATAAGGAGGAGACGGCCTCAACTCGTGCCATGCGCGCCAGGCCCCGCAGGGCCATGCGCAGATTAGCCTCGCGGTTGCCCAAGTTGGAACCTAGGCCGAGGTAGATCACCATCAGCCGGCCGGCCCCCTGATAGCGAAGGTGAACCTGCCGGCGGCGACGATGTCCTCTCTGCCCCAGCGCTTGAGATCTGCCTGGGCCACGGCGAAGCGAGAGCCGAAACGCAGGATGCGGGCCTCCGAGATGAGGGTTTCGCCCAGCCAGGCCGCACTGAGGAAGCTGGTGTTCATCTCCACCGTAGCGTGCGGCCGGGCGCGCACATCCTTTGCCTCCCGCAGAACTCCCATGAGAACCCCGACGCTGGAATCCAGAAGGGTTGTCACGACGCCGCCGTGGAGGACGCCGTAAGGGTTGAGGTGATGCGGCTCGACGGTTAGGGAGAGGCGTACGAGGCCTTCCCCTGTATCCTCGAGGTGGGCGCCGATGAGGCCGCTGAAGGGGCTCCGCGACAGGCGCTCTCCGGCCGGCTCTGGAGCGCCAGCGATCTGCGGGGGGCTGGAGCGCGCCACTTGTTTGGCGCTGGTGCGTCCCATGGAGAAGGTGACGCGGCCAACCGCCACTAGGGAGCCGTCGCTGTGGCGGCGGGCCTCGGCCTGGCAGAAGCCTACGCTGCGCCCCAGTTTGATGGCCCGGCCTTCGACGGTCAGCTCGTCGCCAGGTTTCGCGCCTGTCACGAAACTGGCGTTCATCTCTATGCTGGCGTGGGGTGAGGCCAGGGTGGCGGGTACTCCCCTCGCCGCTGTCACCAGTTGGCCCGCCGCTTCGTCCAGAAGGGTGGTCACCACGCCGCCGTGGAGGAAGCCATGCGGGTTGGTGTGGCGCTCCTCTATCGCCAGAGAGATGCGGACGGCCTCAGGCTCCCACCGCTCCACGCGGCCACCCACGAACTCCAGGAAGGGGCTCCTAGGGAACCCGCTGGCCGTGCTCACGGTGCGTCCTTGGTCCAGCCCCGCACGATGGCATCGCTCATGCGGGCTACCCTTGCCATCTCCCGCACGTCGTGCACGCGGACGATGTCTGCGCCGTTTGCTATGGCGATGGCCACGGTGGCAGCGGTGCCTTCCAGCCGCTCCTCCACGGGTAGGCCTCCCAGGACGGCGCCGATTACCGACTTGCGGGATGTACCCACTAGGATCGGCCGACCGAGCACCCGCAGCTCCCCTAGCCGCCGCAGCATCTCCAACGCCTGCTCCGCGGTCCAGCCGAAGTTGAACCCCGGGTCCACTATTACGGAATCCTCCGGCAGTCCCTGCTCCTTGGCGATGCGCAGGCTCTCCAGGAGGCCCGCTAGGATTTCGCCGATGACGTCCTTGCATTCCCGGCCCCGCTGGTTGTGCATCGCCACCGCCGGGACCCCGCTGCTGGCGGCGGCTGCAGCTATGCCAGGGTCCTGGCGGAAACCGTGGACGTCGTTGACCATGTGGGCGCCGGCCTCCAGGGCCGCCCGGGCCACCACGGCTTTCGATGTATCGATGCTGATGGGGATGTCCAGCTCCTGCCGCAGCCGCCGGATTACGGGCGCTGTCCGCCGGATCTCCTCTTCCGCTGCCACCGGCTGGAAGCCCGGTCTGGTGGACTCGCCGCCCACGTCGATGATGTCGGCGCCGTCTTCCCGCATCTTCACAGCCCGCCGCAGGGCGGCCTCGACGTCGTAGCCGACCCCGTCGCCGGCGAAGGAGTCGGGCGTGACGTTGAGGATGCCCATGATGTAGGTCCTCTCGCCCCACACGAAGGTGCGGCCGCCGATGGTCATGGGCGCGGGACGCCTCGCGGTTGTAGTCTGCTCCGTCATGGTTTGCTGGCTTTGTGCTGGCGTTATAATGGTTGCCCGGGACGCGATGCCCGCCCGTACGTTACCGCGCCGCATTATATCGCGAAAGGAGTTGTAGTGCCCTCCGGATACGCCCACCCCGAGCTGCTGGCGGAAACCGACTGGCTGGCGGAACATCTGGACGACCCATCCATACGCATCGTGGACTGCGATGAGTTCCCGGCTTACCAGAGGTTGCACATCCCTGGCAGCGTGGGCCTAAACGTGCACCACTACCTCAAAGACCCTGAACGCCCGGAGCACGTCATGCCGCCGGACCTCTTCGCCAGGACGATGTCGGAACATGGCATCGGCGATGAGCACACGGTGGTGGCCTACGATGGCATGGGCGGCCTTTATGCGGCCAGGCTCTGGTGGGCGTTGGACTACTACGGCCACAGCCAATGCAAGGTGCTCAACGGCGGTTTCCACAAGTGGTTCAACGAGGGCCGGCCGGTGACCAGGGAGCAGCCCGCGATTCAGCCCGCGACCTTCCACGTGAGGCCCGGGAGCGATTGCCTGTGCACCATCGAGGACGTTAGGGCGGCCATTGGGCGAGAGGATGTGGTCATCTGGGACGTTCGTTCCGGGGCGGAGCACACCGGCGATGACCCGCGGGAGAACCGGCGGGCCGGCCACATCCCCGGCGCCGTCCACCTGGAGTGGCTGGAGCTGACGGCGCCGCCCGAGCGTTCGGGCCTTCTGCTACCCGCGGATGAGATCCGCACAAAGTTGGAGGCCAAGGGCATCACCCCGGACAAGACTATCTACGCCCACTGACAGGCAGGCATCCGTGCGGCGCACGGCACGTTCGTCTTGCGGCTGATGGGCTATCCCCGGGTGAAGAACTACGACGGCTCTTGGGCCGAGTGGGGCAACCGTGACGACACCCCCATCGTCCGCTAGCCGCTGGCCCGCGGTTCTACCTGCACCTCCACGTCGATGCCCCCGCGCACGCTCTGGGTGACGGTGCAGAAGTCCTCGAACAGCTCGAGGCAGCGGCGCATGCGGGGCTCGTCTCCGGCGGCCACCACTGGCTCCAGCCTGGCGCGCACCTGACCTATGCGCAGGCGCCCCTGGTCGTTACGTGTTAGCGAGGCGCTGGCGTGTGCGTGCATGGCCTTGACCTCGATGCGGGCCTTGCGCAGGCAGTAGAGGGCGCTGGCGCTCAGGCAGTTGGCGATGGCTGCCAAGAGAACGCGGGACGCGCCCGGCCCGGCCCCCTCTCCCAGGGGCGGCGGCTCATCGACCAGCAAGGGCGGCACGCCGTCCTGGTGAAAATCAACTAGAAAACGGTAGCCGCCCTGGAGCTCCAGGGTCACCTCAAGGGGCTTTTCTTCCATGCCTCAACCTCCTGCTCAGCTGGGTGGCGCCCGAGCACAGGCTGTCCGTGCCTCGGCGGCCCACGTGGCGTCCGGCTATCCTACTTGGCCATGATACCCGACATCGCCTTCAGGCCCAGCTCCATCCCCTTCCATGGCAGGCCCGCGTGGAACGGTTGGCCCGCGCCGAAGCGCCAGGGCAGATAGAGGCCCAACATCTTCTTGCCCAGGCGCCAGGCAGCGCCAGACCCCACCTTGTAGAGCCTGCTGTCCTCTGGCAGGACCTCGACGGGGCGCTCGGGAAGGCCGGTGAGGTGCAATGGAACCTGGGCGAAGGTGGCCTTATCCAATTGCTCCATCACGCACATGCTCACCGGCACAAAGGGATGTTCGGCCCTGGTGCCGAGGATGCGCGAGGCGATGTGGTCGGCAACGGCGTCGGCCTGAAGGAAGGCCAGGAAGGCCTGCTTGACGGGAAAGTCGCCAGCATCGCCCGCCACATAGATGTCGGGGTGCCCCTTCACCTGTCGAGTCGCCAGTTCGGCCGCGATGAAGCCCCGCTCGTCAGCCGGGAGCGACGGGAAGGGCGTCGAGGCGACGTAAGGAGGGAAGGAGACCAGGAGGTCGTAGGGAAGCGTCTCGCCGTTTTGGTAGACCACCGCGCCTTTCTCGACCCGCTGGACCGTGTGGCGCGGATGTCCGGTGATGCCGCGACGGCGGAACTCTTCGGTGACCACCTCATGCAAGCGCGGGCCGAAGGCCTGGATGAACGTATTCTCGTAGGTAGTCCAGGTGATGCCCACCCGCTCGCGCACTCGCTGGCGCCGGAGCCAGGTGTCCAGCATGAAGACCATCTC
>DAOUAG010000209.1:0-2324 GCA_034433815.1 Dehalococcoidia bacterium
GCTGCCGCTGGCATGGCTGCGCACCTCCCCGGGGTCATAGCCGCCTGGACACCGCTGCCCGTTATCGGCGTGCCTTTGGCCCCAGCCGGAGGGGCGGGACTCGCGGGGCTGGACTCCTTGTTCTCGATCGTCCAGATGCCGCCCGGAGTCCCTGTGGCCTGCATGGCCATCAACGGAGCCAAGAATGCAGCCCTATTCGCCGCCGCCATCCTGGCCCTAAAGCACGAGGACATCCGTCAGGCCCTCGACCGCTTCCGGGCCGCCCAGTCTTCATCCTGAGCCCCACTGACCGAAAGGAAAGGAGGACGCCGCATGCCCATCGTCCAGCACGGATCGGCAACGCCCGTCGAGATGCTGCCAGGGGTCGTGCGTCGCACCATGACGGATGGCGAACGCATGATGTTGTGCGAGATACGCATGGACAAGGGCGCCGTGGTACCTCTGCACACCCATCCGCACGAACAGACGGGATGGCTGGCCTCCGGCCGGCTCCGGCTCACAGTGGCCGGCGAGAGTCGCGACCTGTCTCCAGGAGACGCCTGGATGATCCCCGGCGGCGTGCCTCACGAGGCCACAGCGCTTGAAGCATGTCTGTTCATCGACATCTTCTCGCCACCCCGGGACGAATACCGCTAGTGCAGCGCCGCCTCGCTGCTCTTCCCCATCCCCCGGCCATGCCCTACACTAGCGGCGTGGCACCCTATCGTAATCCTGCGCCCCGCGTCCACGCCCTGGAACCCAGCCCCCTTTTCGGCCGGCAGCCATGATCGAACGCTACAGCCGGCCCCAGATGGCGGCCATCTGGTCCGAGGAGCGCAAGCTAGACACCTGGCTGAGGGTGGAGATCGCCGTCTGCGAGGCGTGGGCCGAGCGCGGGGTGATCCCTCCCGAGGCGATGGCCAAGATCCGCCAGGCACGTTACGACGTCGAGCGCTGGCGCCAGTACGAGAAGGAGATGCACCACGACTTTAACGCCTTCTTGCGCTGCGTGGCGGACAGCCTGGGCGAGGAATCACGCTTCGTGCATCTAGGCCTGACCTCGTACGACGTGGAGGATACCGCGCTGGCCCTGCGGCTGGTGGAGGCCACCGACCTCCTGGAGCAAGATGTCCACACCCTCATGGATGCCATCGCCGTGCGAGCCCGGGAGCACAAGGACACCATCATCATGGGCCGCAGCCATGGGGTGCACGCGGAGCCCACCTCCTTCGGGCTGAAGTTGGCCGGTTGGTGGGATGAGATGCGCCGGCACTCCCATCGGCTAACCCACGCCAAAGAGCAGGTGGCCGTGGGTAAGATATCCGGCCCCGTGGGCTCCCACGCCAGCGTCCCGCCGGACCTAGAGGAGGATGTCTGCGGGAGCCTTGGGCTGCTGGCGGAACCGGTGTCCACGCAGGTGGTCCATCGCGACCGTCATGCCCTCTTCGTTTCGACCCTGGCCCTAGTGGCCGCGAGCCTCGAGAAGTTCGCCACCGAGATACGCCACCTCCAGCGCACCGAGGTGCTGGAGGTCGAGGAGCCGTTCCTTACCGGACAGACGGGCTCATCGGCCATGCCCCACAAACGTAACCCCGAGAAATGCGAGCGCATCACCGGGCTGGCGAGGCTCTTCCGGGGCTACGCCGTCGCGGCCCTCGAGAACGTGGCCCTCTGGCACGAAAGGGACATCTCCCACTCCTCAGTGGAGCGCGTGATACTCCCCGACGCCTGCATCCTCCTGGACTACATGCTGGACCTCATGACCTTCATCATCCGCGGGATGCGGGTCTACCCCGAGCGCATGAGGGAAAACATGGAGGCCAGCTACGGCCTGCCCTTCTCGCAGCGAGTGCTCCTGGCTCTTATCGATAAGGGCATGAACCGGCAGGAGGCGTACAAGGTTGTCCAGCGATGCGCCATGCGATCCTGGGAGACGCGGACGCCGTTCATGGAGATCTTGCGTCAAGACTCCGATATCGCCTCCCGCCTTGATCCCTCCGAACTTTCATCCCTGTTCGACTACGGGTATTATCTCCGATACGTCGACGACAGCTTTCGAAGGTTGGGTTTATGACTGCCGTACTCACCGAATCGGCCTTAGATCTTCCTCTGTTGACCCGGGGCAAGGTGCGGGACGTCTACGATCTCGGGGACAAGCTCCTGATCGTGGCCACGGACCGCATCTCCGCCTTCGACGTCGTCCTTCCCACCGGCATCCCGGACAAGGGCCTGGTACTCACCCAGATGTCTGCCTTCTGGTTCGAGATGACTGGTGACATAGTGCCCAACCACTTCCTGCGGCTGGTGGACGCGACGCATGTCGAAGGCGTGCCCGTGGAGCTGCC
>DAOUAG010000210.1:0-8084 GCA_034433815.1 Dehalococcoidia bacterium
CAACATCGCCCTCGGCCTGCCTGCCCTGTGCCGCACGGACCCAGACCGCTACCCCCTGATGGTCCTCAACTCCCTTCTGGGCCGCGGCATGAGCTCCCGCCTCTTCAAGGAGGTGCGCGAGCGCCGGGGCCTGGCCTACTCCGTCGGCTCCTCTGTCAGCCGACACTCGGACACCGGCCTCCTGGGCATCTCCGCCGGCGTCTCTCCGGAGAAGATCGGAGAGACGGTCCGGGTCATCCTGGCGGAGCTGGAGAAGCTTACCCAGGAGCCCGTCCCAGCCGGCGAGCTGGCCAAGGCTGTTGACTACACGGTGGGCAGCTTCCGCCTGAGCCTGGAGTCGCCTATGGCGTTGGCCCAAAGGGCTGGCGAGAGCCTCTTGATGCAGGGTGAGATCGAACCCGTGGAAGAGGTGGTGGCCAAGATCCGGGCCGTCAGCGCGGAGGACATCTTGCGCGTCGCCCAGAGGGTTCTTCGGCGGGAGCGCGCCGCCCTGGCCGTCGTCGGGCCGGGCGTCGATAGCGGCGCCCTGGCCGAGCTTCTGGCCTAAGGGCCGCCCTCCGAATCGCCGTCGTCGCCGCCGTGCTCCGGCGTGGCGCTGGGCGAAGGCTGCGGCGTAGCCGTGGGCGTGGGCGTCAGCGACGGGGCCGGAGTGGGAGACGGCGTGGGAGAGGGGGCCGGCGCAGCGCTGGGCGCTGGAGAGGGGGAGGCGCTCGGCGTTGGCGGGTCGTCCTCCGGGCAGCCTCCGCCGTTGTTGTAGGCGTCTAGCTTGTTCTTCAAAGTCAGGGCCGTCTCGCGCTGGCTGGAGCTCAGCGAGTACGTTCCAGGGCCGGCGTACCCCAGAGAGCGCAGGAAGGCGTCTGCCTGGCCGACGACCGGCCCGATGCAGGGGTCGGCGCCGTTGGCCAGGTTCAGCTTCGCCGCCAAGAGGTGTCCGGCGAGGCAGCCAAGGGCGTCGGCCGACTGGCCGTGGCCGCATTTCGTATCGTCGAACACGGCCTGCGCCTTGGCCCAGCTATCCACCACGTAGTCGCCAAGATTCTGGGGCAGGAGGGAAGCCGTGTGCGTCCCGTGGGTCTTCCAGTAGCCCGGCGTGAGCGGGGGGACCTCCTCGAACTCCCCCGTCCTTACCTCCAGATCCGCCCTCAGCGTCTTGGCGAAGAAGGTGTCGCTGCCGGGCGACGCCTGCGAGACGAGACCGAGGAGATCGCCGAGGGTGTTCTTTATGAAGATGCCGATCCAACCGACTTTCGGTATGACGGCCACCACCTTGCCCTCCACCTGCTCGGCCGTTATCGGGTTGTCGGCATGGTTGTTGTTGTCGCCCTTGGTCACGATCCAGGTGGTGGTCCCAGACCGGTATATCTCCGTGACCCGGTGCATGATGGTGATGCTCCCGTTCCGGAAACGGACTATGTCCCCCACCTTGATCTGCTCCGGGGAGATATCCCGCGTGACCACGATGTCTCCGGCCTCCAGGGTTGGCTCCATGCTCACCCCGGAGATGAGGGAGGGCCGAATCCCCAGCAGACCACTGCTGAGCCACAGGAACGACACGATGATCACTGCTACGCCGTAAGGCACGGCCACCCAGGGGCCTGCCGGCTCCTCGCGGGTCTCCTCCGGCTCGCCCGGCGCCATGAGGCCTCTGATGAGGAGCAAGGCCACTGCCGGCGTCAGCGTGCCGACAAAGGCGGTGGTGCCCCATGGCACGTCGGGCAACACCGGCGAGAACCAGCGGAAGCCCTCCAAGACCGCTCTGTAGGCGATAGAGGCCAGCGGCCCGCCGGAAAGCGCCAGGATGGAGCTCAGCAGGCTCTCGGAGACCGCTGGCAGGAAGACGGTGCCAGACACCTGGAAGGCGCTCTCGGTGCCGCCGAGGGTCGTGAAACGGTGCGGCGGCACGGTCACCAAGGCTAGCCCCAGCGTTACTAGGGCCAAAGCGCCCAGGCTGGTGCGACGGGCGAGCGCCGTCACCAGGCAGGCCCGGGCCAGCTCCAGGCCCACGATGCCCGAAAACACGTAGGAGGCGTTCTGGGCCAGGGCCCAGGCCGAGTGTCCGTAGGGGGAGCGGCCCAGGCCCAGCATGACGGCCGTCAGCAAGAGGACCGAGACGTGGAAGACGCCTGCCAGCGCTCCCAACGCGACGGTCCAGTTGAAGGCCCGGGCCCTCTCCGGCAGATCCCGGAGCCAGACAGGCACGGCCAACGCCGCCACCGTCAGCCAGAGGGCCGGGCGCACGGCGGCGAACTCGGTAGCCGGCGTCAGATGGAGGCGCGGCAGGGCCCAGTAGGTGAGGGCGTACACTGCCGCCACCCAGAGGGCGAGGCCCGCCCACAACGCCCTCTTCCGCGCCCGGCCTGCCCAGGCCCGCAGCCCCCGGCGCCACGCCGCCCAGCGGTCCTCCGCAGGCGCAGCCAGGGCGCCCAGGGCGCCCCTCTCGGCGCCGCGGCCGTGCACTGCCAGCAGGGGCGCCAGCATAAGGACGAGGACGATGGCCCCGGCCGCGGCCGCCAGGGCCAGCGCTATCCGCGCCGCCTGTCCTCTGGTCATGCTTCCTCTGCCCTCCTCCTCCTGTCTCTCGCGAAGGGCGCCGCCGCGCCGGGACAGGGGGCCGCCGACCCCTCCGTCCCGGCTTGGCCGCGCTCCGTCATGCGCCTACACCTACGGCTCCGAGTCGCCCGCTGCGTCAAAGCACTCCGCCACCGTGGGGCTCTCGTTCCACTGGGCAGCGCAGGTTAAGACGTCGAACGTGTAGTCCGTCCGTTCTTTGGCCGGCTGCTCCACGTGGATGCGGAGACTATCCGCTGTCGTGTCATTCGGGTCGAGCTGGATGCCGATGCCGTCGACGAAAATCACCGTGAGCTGGTCGCACGTTAGGGTTTTCGTCTGGTTCCCTGTGAGGGTGCAGTTGGTGAGATTCGGGCCGGGGATGATGTCAGTGGCGATGATGTTGACGGGTATCGTCCCCACGTTGGTGTACTCCAGCTCGCAGTCGGCCACATAGCTGGGGTAGCCGTTTTCCACGGTGAAGTGGACGATCTCCGGGTCATATTGATCGATCTCCGCCGTCACCGAGCCCACGTCCTTGCCCAGGTACTCGCCGTCGTGGAACGGTCCGGGCCAGCCCCAGTGCTCGCTACAGCCCGTGAAGGTCCAGTTGAGGTCAAGATCACCTGTCTGCACCGTCCCGGCTATGGTCAGGGTCTTGGACCAGAGGCCGTAGGCCACGGCCATGACGGCCAGGGCCCCCAGAAGGGCCAGGCTAAGGGCCGCTGCATGGCGCGCTTTCACGGGTCACCGCCCTTTCTGTTGGCCGCGTCGCAGCTCCTCACGACTACGGCTCTGACTGCCCAGCCGCCGCCAAGCACTGGTCGATGGTCGGGCTCTCGTTCCACTGGGCGACGCAAAGGGTGGCCGAGGCCGTGTACGTCGACCGCTCCTTGGCCTCCTGCCTCACGTGCACCCAGCAGCTCACCGGCAGCTCATCACCCGGGTCGACCTGTTGCCCGGACGGGTCCTCGCATAGGATGTCCAATTCAGGAGATTGCGATGTCCCGTCCACCAGCACGTTGAATGGGATCGTCCCGGTGTTGCTTATCGCAGCCGTGATCGTGCACTCGTAGCTGGGGTAAGCGTTCAGGATGGTCACAGTGAGCTGCTGAGTGCCCTCGCCCTTCACCGAGCAAGAGCCCACGTCTTTCGGCGGGTAGGTGCAGGGGTTCGGGTTCAGGTTAGTGCAGGGATCAAGGCCCTGGTCGCTGACCGTCGCCCAGTCCCAGTCGGCGTTGAAGTCGCCGGTCTTGACGGTGCCGTTCACGGTGAGGGTCTTGGACCACAGGCCGTAGCCCACGGCCAGAGCTCCCAGGAGCCCCACGATCACCAGGAACAGGACTCCCGCGCTGAAGAATCCTCGCTTCATCCTTTATTCCTCCCTTCAGGGTTGTTGCGCCCATCGGTTGCCGCCTTCCGGCCCTGGGCCGGGGCCGGGGCGTGAAGGCTTTTCGTTGGCGGCCATCACCTCCTTCTGGCGCCGCCGCCACGGCCTTCGGCCCGGTGATAAGATGGGGCTGGCAGACAGGGCTCCCTTGCGCGTGGCCTTGTAAGCCCGCCCCGTGTGGCCTCGGCCGCGCGGGGCTTTGTTGAATCTAGCGTGCGTTTCCTCTCACCTGGGCCTCTCCCCTTCCCCTAGGCCGCATCCCCTGCTGGCCGCAGGCGCAGGGAGAGCGGCTGCGACCCCCGGTCCACTTGCTGCGCGCCGGCGTCCTCGGTCCGCCCCTCGCGGCTGCGACGCACCAGCATGCGGGCGCGGCCCGCCAGCTCCGGGGCGGTGAAGGGCCGCGCCAGGAAGAAGTCGCCCCCTGCCCGCAGCGTGGCCACGCCTTCCCCGCCGCCGCCGTCGCCCACCACCATCAGGGGGGCTGCCGTCAGCCGCCGTAGGACGGCGATGGCATCCTCCACGCTCACGGGCGCCGTCTCCTCGGCCAGGATGACCAGGGAGGGCTCCCGGCGCGCCGCCTGCACCAACCCCTCGATGACCGTGGCCACCTGGATAAGGTCGAAGCCGTCGGCCGCCAGGATGGCGGCGATGTAACGGCGCTCGATCTGATCGGGGTCGATGATCAACACCAGGCTCCACACGCGGAGCCGATGTTACGACGGCGCGTGTGAAGATTTCGTGAAGATGGCGCGAAGAAAAGGCGAAATCGGCGTGATGTTATGGTGAGTGGCCGCGGGCCGGGCTCAGAAGGCGGCGCGCTCCCGGGGCGATGGCTCCTCCAGGGCCGCCAGCTTGTAGCCCACCCGAGGCACCGTCACGATGGCGACCCGGGTGCCGGGCGCCTCCGCCAGCTTGCGGCGGAGGTTCTCGATGTGTTTGCGCAGGGTGGCCTCGCAGAAGTTGGAGGAGTCGCCCCAGATGGTCTGGGACAAGACCTCGTGCCGGAGCACGCACTCCGGCCGGCGGGCTAGGCTGAGGAGGAGATCGAACTCCGTAGGCGAGAGGGGGAGGCGATGGCCGTTGATCCGGGCTTCGTAACGTTCGGCATCCATCTCCAAGTCGCCGAAGGCCACCTTGGTCACCCCGATACCTTCCGTCAGATGGGCCCGCCGCAGGGCGGCCCGGATCCTGGCCACGAAGGACGGGCCGCTCAAGGGCAATGGGAAGTAGTCATCGGCGCCGGCCTCCACCGCCTCGATGAGATTGGTATCATCCTCTCCCCGGCCGATCACCGCGATCACGGCCTCTGTGATCTCCCTTATCTGCCGGACGAGGACCAACCACGGAGCGCCGGCAGCGGCCTCCACCATCACAAGCTGCGGGCCTACCCGCCGCACGGCTGCCAGGCAGGCGCCCGGGCTGTTGACGCAGTGAACTGCAGCGCCTGGCCAACCCAGGTGAAGGGCGGCGAGGGCCTCCCGCTCGGTGTCCGGATGCTCATAGGCGGCCACGACCCGCAAGGCCGGTCCCGGGGCCGGCGGCCCGTTCTCTTGCTGTCCGGACAGGGCCGGACTCAGGTCCCCCATCTGGCCACCTCCTCTCTCGGGGAGTGGCGTCACGTGGTGGTTCGGCGAGAATGCGCGACGTGTAATGGGAGGACCGTGCCACGCCCGGCCCTCCCTTCCCCCAGTCCGCCGACGCGTGGCGCGAGGTGCGGTTTTTCGCTTCGTCACCGATGTACGGATACGGTTTAGCACAGCCGAGATAAGTTGTCAACGCAAGGATGTCACTTTCGCAGCGCTCTTGGCGGGCCGTTAAGCAAAGGCCCCTCCGCCTTTCGGCAGAGGGGCCTCATCGCCGCACCCCCGGGTCGCCCGCTGAAGATGTCTTTCGAGAGGAGGGCGGCGCGCACCCCGTATGTCTTAGGCGCCCATCAGCCCCGCAACTGGTGGACGCCGGCCGCCCCTCCTCTAACCGTGATTAACAACGCGCCTCGGGCGGCGTTACGCTCTTAACCGAACGTTAACCTTTCGCCCGGCGCGGCTTCCCGCCGAGGGGCCGCGGGCGCTAAACTGCCGCCATGAGCCCGCGGCGCCGCACCCGCAAAAAACGCCGTCGGAGGGAGCGACGCCCCGCTGTCCCCGCGGCAGCGCCCGCCGTCCCTTCGCGCGCGGGCGCCGGCCTGTTGCGTCAAGTCTCGTGGACGGGGCTCGCGGGGGCCCTTAGCGGGGCGATCCCCTTCGGCATCACCGCCGTCTTCGTCCTCATCGACCCGGGCGAGGCTTCGCGCTGGTGGGCGCTTCCTCTGGCCCTGGTAGCCGTCGCCTTCCTCCCCGCCGCCTGGGCATCCGTCGCGCCCACTCCCTTGCGCCGGCAGGTGCAGAGGGGCACGACCATCGCCTGCCTGGTGATAGCGGCGGCTGGCGTCCTGACCTTTGGCATCGGCTTCGCGGCCCTGTTGGCGGTGCCCACCACCCTCCTCGCTGTGGCCGGAGGGTACATCTTTCAAGGGCTCCGAGGCGGGCGCTAGAAGGGGTCGTTGCTGAAGGGGCGATAGGCGGTGGCCAGCATCCGGTCGGCCAGGGCAGCGGCCCGCTCGTCGCTGGCCTCGGCCAGGCCGCAGCGCACGGCCTCCGTGGGCTTCAGGAAGCCATCGTACATGGCGGCGAAGGCCGCGGCGCCGGTGGCCAGGCAGGCGGGCTCATCCGTCCGCTGCGCCGTCAGCCTGCCGCCTTCGTTCTCGATCCGCCAGGTGCCCTGGTTCCAGGGGGCTGCCGCGTCAACGACGTGGATCGTGAACCAACCGTCCGCGGCCCCGGGCCCGGCCGGCCTGGCTGCTATGGCGGACGGCAGGTCCACCACCCGGAGCATGAAGGTATCGTGCCACTCCCGGCGCACCGGCCCGGCGTCCTCCAGCACCGATGCGAAGGGTTCATCGGGCGGGGCGTACCAGATGATCTCGCCCGCCAGGTCGTGGGCCAGGATGTAGCGCAGGAGCCCGAGGTAGGCGTCGGCGTCCAGGGCTATGAACTCCGATATGAATACGCGATCCGCGGGCGACCCATCCAGCGTCCGCTCCCGCGCCGGGCGATAGACCACGTATCCCGCCGGCTCACCGTCTCCGTTCTCCCAGAGGGCCACGTCGTTGGGAGTCCGGTGCTCATCGTACAGACGTCGGAAGACCGCCTCCCGCCACCACGTCTCCGAACGCAGCAGATAGCCTGTGCGGGCGGCCGTGAACCGGCGATAGACGGCCTCCAGGGCGGTCAGGGCATCCTCGCCCACCCTCCGGGCCCTGCCGGCGGGCTCGCCAGCGGCGTGGGCGCGCACCTGCTTCGGGTGCCAGACGTGCCTTATCGCCGATCCCGCCACCATCCAGCCGTAGCGGCGGTACAGCGCTGGGTGAGGCGTGTAGAGGGAGGAGAGGGCGTGGCCCCGCTCCTTCATCTCTGCCAGGGCGTGGCGCAAGAGCCTGCCGGCGTGGCCCTTTCGCCGGTGCTCCGGCAGGCAGGCCACGGACGATACGCCGCCAAGGGCAACGGGAGCCCCCTCGATGAGCGCCGTGAGCGGGAGCACGCGAAGGCAGGCTACGATCTCGCCACCCTCGGCCAGCACCGTCGCCGGCGCCATCTCCTCCACGTGGCGCATGCGGGCGCGACCCTCGGCAGTGCGGTCGCCGCTGAAGGCGTAGGCTATCACCTGATGCACGCGGTCCAGCTCCTCTGGCTGGGCGGTGCGAATCTCCACAGGCACGACGTGATTATACTGGCGGGAAGGAATTCCGTCGCGCTTGACCGTGCGCCGGCCAAAGGGCATTATGGGGACGCGTTTAAGAAGAACTCACTTTCCAAACAGGCCGGGAGGTAGGTATGGCCCCAGCCAACGAGTTTCCGGGCAACGTTTTCTTCTATCTGTTCTTCTTCGGTTTTCTGGCCTTCTTCGCCTGGTCGGTGGCCGTACGCCTCCGCTGGCTGCGAATAGCCAAGCCTGTAAACCGCTTCGATAGGCCCGTCGAGCGGGCCTTGGGCCTCATCCCCTGGCTTCTGGGTAACGCCCGGGTGGCGCGCCCCAAGTACTGGTACTCCGGGATCTTGCACACGATGATCTGGTGGGGCTTCATCGTCCTCCAGATCCGCACCCTCAACTT
>DAOUAG010000211.1:0-2260 GCA_034433815.1 Dehalococcoidia bacterium
CACGAGGGCCTGCGAAGGCGCCACCTTCGTAGTGTACTCGTCGGCCGCGGACTTGGGAACGCCTCGCGGCCAGTAGCGGGTGATGAGGACGCGGCGGCCGTCCTCAGGGGACGGCGGGTCGTAAACGCGCTTCAGGCGGACTTCGGCCTCCTTGCCCATCGGCGCGTATGATGGCGCCGCTGTCGCCGGGTGTCAAGGCGCGGCTGCTCGCGCTAGAGGGTCACCAAAGGAACGGGACGAGCCGCCAGCGCACCTGCCGCCGGTAGTCGTCGTAGCCTTCGATGATGCGCTCCTCGCGCACGATGCGGATCGCCTGGAGCGCGGCCCACACCGGGATGATGGCGAAGGAACGGAGGGTAGGTACCGCCATCAGGTAGCCCAGGAAGAAGAGGGCCTCGAAGGCGTAAATAGGGTGGCGCACCACGGCGTAAGGCCCCCAGCGTACGAGGCCCCGGTCGGCCGGCACGACGCCGAAGCTGCGGCCCAGGGTGAGAAGCGAGAACCCCCAGCCAGCCAGCGCCACCGCCTGCACGGCCGTCGGCAGAGGATGGGCGTCCTGCAACTGGCCGGCGTCTCGCAGGAGGGAGACGCTGAAGGTTCCGGCCAGGGCGATGGCCCCGTCCACCTTGCCGCCGACCCGGCTGGCGTCCCGCCGCACGATGAAGAGGGCCATGGCCACGGTGTTGATGAGGACGAGCCCCAAGGTCGACGGCGAGTAGGGAAAGGCAGAGTTCAGCGCCTGGTTGAAGACCAGGAACAACCAGACCAAGGCCGGCAAGATGTTGCCGGGCTTGAGGAGCACCCGCAAGACGGGGCTCCTTGGGTTCCGCAGGGCAGAGGCGATGCTGGCCATGGCGCGTCATAGGTAGGACAAGGCGCTGGTGCCCAGCGTTACACCACGGGCGATGGTGCGCGCCAGCCCTAACGGTTGACGTACCAGTCCCAGATGTCGTGCCCCCAGAAGAGGGCGATCGTGGACCCTAAGGCCAGGAACGGGCCGTGGGGGATGTAGTCTCCCCGGCCCTTTAGCCTCGTCAGCAAGAGGAAGAGGGCTGCAATCCCCCCCGCGAAGGTGCCTATGAACAGGCCGGGTATGACCGCCGGCAGCCCTAGGACGAATCCCGAAAGGATGATCATCTTAACGTCCCCCATGCCGAAGGCGTTGGCGCCGAAGGGGAGGGAGAACAAGAGGAGGGAGATCCCGATGACGGTGGCTAGCAGACCGCCCGCTAGGATCTCGACGAAAGAGGCGCCGGGCCAAGCCCAGGAGAAGGCGATGGCTAGCAGAAGCGAGGGGTAGATGATGCGGTTGGGCAGTAGGCGCCGGTCGAGGTCGGTGATGGTCAGGGTGAAGAAGACGGTGGAGAAGAAGCCGGCCAGAATTGCCGCGCCCACGTGGTCTTGGAACACGGCATAGGAGACCGCGAAGAGGGCGGCACCCCAGGCCGGGAGGAGAAGGGCCCGCGCCGGCAGCCGCCCGCCGCATCGGGGGCAGCGGCCCCGGCTACGCAGGTACCCCCAGAGGGGCACGGCCTGCGCTGGGGCAAGGGGTGCGCCGCAGGCGTCGCAACGAGAGAGGCGGCCTCGCAGAGGGGCGCCGGTGAAGAGCCGCGGGTAGGCCAGATCGATGGCCTGGCCTAAGAGGAGACCGGCCGTGAGGAAAACGATAAGCATGGCATGCCTCGGGTGCTCTGAGGCAAGAGCCTAGCGCATCGCAATGGGGGGCCGCAAACGGTGCCCAGCGTCCGACGGAGCCGGGGCGCCGTTCCTTAACCGAACGTCTCCCGGCGGGGCGCTGCGCCCGTGCCGTTTCGGGCGTCTCTTGGTGTACGGAAGGAGAACAGCCCAGCGGGTTCCGGTGAAATTTCTTTCACCGCCTGGACATAACTGTAACAGCGGGATATGGACGTTCATCTAACGGTTCGGAACACATCGCCCGCCTGGGCAATCCCCAAAGGAGGTGGTCGCCGGACTGACGGAGAGGAAGAGGGCCGGGACGGGATACCGTCCAGGCGATACGAGCGAGATGTCCATCACATAGGCAACACAAGGGAAAGGAGGAGAGATGCTCTCCAAGATCAACGAGGCGCTGTTGTGGTTCGTGGCCCGGTTCGACCGCGAAGAGGGCCAGGCGCTGGCCGAGTACGGCCTGCTCTTGGCGCTGATCGCGGTGGTCTGTATCGCCGCGTTAACGGCGTTGGGTCTGGCCATATCGGGCACCTTGGGCAGCGTTACCGGCTCGCTCTAGGCGGGTCGGGAG
>DAOUAG010000212.1:0-3615 GCA_034433815.1 Dehalococcoidia bacterium
CTGCCAAGACGATAACCTCGGGGTCCGCCCTGATGATCTCCTCCGCCGACATCTGCGGGAACGCCTGGCCGGTTGCATCAGCGATGTTCTGGGCCTTCAGGGCAGAATACAGGTCGCCAATGAAACTCCCCGGCCCGGCTGTGTAATAGGTGTTGTCCACCTCGTGGAACACCCTCGGCCCCTTGTCCACGCCCGCGAGCTTCTTTTCGATGGCGGCCATGGCGCCGCGCATGGCCTCGGCCGCCCGGGCCGCTTCTCGGCCGTGACCCGTTATCTTCCCCAGGAGCTCCATCTGCTGAAATACGGCTTCGATGGAGGAGGGCGACTCCAGCACTATGGCGTTGATGCCTGCCGATTGGAGTGCATCCACCAGGCCACCTGGGTCGTAGAAGACGATAACCAGATCCGGCTTGAGGGCCACGATGGACTCCACGCTGGGCGAAAAGGAGTCGATATGGGTCAGCTCCTGAGCCGCCTTCGGGCAATCGGAGAAGTTATCGGCGGCGATGATCTGGCCGCCAGCCCCGATGGCGTAGAGCATCTCCGTGTGCCCCGCGCTCAAGGAGACGATGGCTTTGGGCGGCGACTGCACCGATACCTGCCGGCCAGCGTCGTCCTGCACTTGTACGGGGAAGCCGCCCGTGTCCGCAGCGGTGGACGGCGGCGTTTGGGCACAATCGAAAGACCAGGTGGCGGCCGTACTGGTGGGCAAGGCTGTGGGCGTGGCAGTGGACGGCGTGTCGTCCCCGCCGCAGGCGACCGTCACGAGAGCGATGGCGGCGACCAGCGCCGCCAGCAAACGGCGTGTGAACATAATGCATCACCTCCCGAATCTAGCCGGAAGGCACGGTAGCGCAGGAAAAGACGACCCCTGCCGGGATCGGCAGGGGTTTCGCACTCGTTCTGCGGGCCCATGCCTTTCCTCGAAGGCTGGTACTCAGACAAGGGCAGGCGACCTGGCTTCCGCGGTGTCACGGAGGACCCGCGGCTACAGTTGCGGGACAGCGCCGGCCTCTAACCGGCTTCGCTCTTAGCTCCTGCGCCCCGCCAGCGAGCGGCCCACTGACAGGACGTCGTGGAGACCCTTGTCCAACCGTATTCGCTTTTCGAGCGCATTATGGCAGCCCAGCCAAAATCTGGTCAAGGACCCCTTCCGACCGTCCGCTCCACTAACCGCGCCTGCGCTCGGGCGCTTCAATGCTGGGGCGCTGAGGTGGGCCCGCTTGTGGCTGCCACGCCCGTTCCGTACGATACACGCGCAGTTTTGGCTGAAGGGAGCTGAGCGCTATGGACATGGGCCTGGCAGGAAAAGCCGCCTTCGTAGGCGGCGCCAGCAGGGGGATCGGCAAAGCGATCGCCCTGGCGTTGGCGCGAGAGGGCTGCCGGGTAGCCATCTGCGCGCGGCATCGAGCCCCGCTGGAGGCTGCGGCCGCTGAGATCAGGCGCGAGACAGGTACAGAGGCCTTGCCCTTGGTCTGCGATATGTCCCGCTACGACGACATCGCTTCAGCCATAGCGCAGGCCGTCCAGACCTTCGGTCGTCTGGACATCCTGGTGAACAACGCGGGTGGGCCGCCCACCGGCACGTTCGACCAGTTGGACGAGGCTTACTGGCGCCACGCCCTAGATCAGAACCTGCTATCGGCGGTTCGGGCCATCCGCGAGGCTCTGCCCCATCTGCGGCGCTCCGGCTCGGGGCGCATAATCAACATCACATCGGTGGCCGTCAAGCAGCCCATCGATGGGCTGATGCTCTCCAACGCCACCGGCCTGGGGGTAGTGGGCATGGCCAAGACCCTGTCCCGGGAGCTCGCACCTGAGGGCATCACGGTGAATAACATCTGCCCGGGGAATATCGCCACGGAGCGGCTGGTGTCCCTGATCGAGGAGCGCGCCCGGCGCCAGGGGATCACCATGGAAGAGGCCGTGGCCCTAGAGGAGGCCCGGGTACCCATGGGTTTCCTGGGCGAGCCCGAGGACGTGGCCAACCTGGCAGTGTTCCTGGCCTCGGCCAAGGCGCGCTACATCACCGGCTGTACCATCCAGGTCGACGGCGGCAGCACCAGCGCCGTCTTCTAGCCGGGGGCCTGCCGGCGGGCGCTAACTGGGCCGGCCCGAGTAGCTCGGGTCGTTCTTATCGATCCAGACGTTGGCCACCCAGTACTGGTTGCCGAACCACGGCCAGCTCGTGCGGTTCTTGAGGTAAGGCCAAGAGATGCTTCCGCCGCCTGGCGCAGCGTACTCGATCCGGCACAGGGTGCCAGGAGCGTCCTTCTTGGTGACCCCCAGGATATAGCGCTGGATCTGGTAGCCCAGGTCGAGGCGCCGCTGGTAATCGAACTCGCGTCGCTGGGCGTCCAGCAAGAGGTCCAGCTCAGGGTCGGAGACCTTAAAGGAGTTCTTGGGGCCACCCGTCTTGAAGTATGGGTACACCCAGTCGTCTAGGTCGATCCAGCCGTTGTCGAAGCCCCAGGTCATGGGCGCCTGGTCACAGTCTTCCTTGAGGAGCCCCTCCGCGATGCGGGAGTACGGCAGTGTCTGGAACTTAATGTCCGACTCCATCCCCAGCACCTTGCGGATGCTTTGGATATAGGTAGTGGCGAAACGGCGGATGTAGTCCGGCACGTCGGCGAACCAGATCATGGGGATCTCCGGCTTGCCGGCGGCCTCGTAGAGCTGCCGGGCCTCCTTGATGTCCTCTTCCCGTTCCGGTCCGAACCGGTAGCCCGGTAGGCTCAAGAGCTCGTCGTCGGGTAGGGCCCAGTACTTGATGGCGCTGCCCACGGGCCCCACCTTCTTCCAGGTGCCGCTGCCGATGACGTCCACCACTTGCTGACGGTCCACCGCCAGGTGCAGGGCTCGGCGCACCCGCCAGTCGTCGAAGGGCTTGCAGTAGACCTTCAGCCGGGAGTTCACCCACCCAGAGACCTGCTGCCGCTGGATCTCCAGCTCAGGGAACTCCGCCTTGATGTTCTTGATCCACTGCGGGTTGTCGATGAAACCTGCTACGTCGATCTCCTTCCGGCGGAAGAGAGATTCGATGGTGGCATCGTTCAGGCCCTGTCCCGTCGCTGTGTAGGCATCCAGATACGGCCGGCCCAACTCCGGCTGGTCCCAGCCGACCCACTCAGGGTTGCGCACCGCAGTGAACTCTATGCCGAACTTCAGGGTGTCCCACATGAAGGGGCCCGTGCCGATCATGCGGGCCGCCGGCTTCGGTTCGCGGTCTCCGTAGGCGTCGACGGAGTCCCAGGGCTTGGTGTCGCCAGGGGCCGGCTCCATGTCCACGATCTCGGGGGGGATGATCATGGCGTTGGTGTCGGCCAGGAAGTGATAGAAGGGCGCGACGGGGCCCTTAGTCACGATCTTTATCGTATAGTCGTCGATCTTCTCGATGGTGTCGATGGTGCCGTACTGGCTGGACCGGTAGTAGTAGGCCCGCTGTTTACTGTCAGGGTTGCGCTGGCGTTCGAAGCTGAAGATGACGTCGTCGGCCGTGAGCTCTCGGCCCGCCAGCTTAGGGAAGTTCTTCCGCGCCATCTCGCTGTTGTGGTACTTGACGCCCCGGCGCAGCTTGATGATGTAGGTGTCCGGCGGGTCACCGATCATCTCCGG
>DAOUAG010000213.1:0-4301 GCA_034433815.1 Dehalococcoidia bacterium
CCCGCTGATCCCGCGCGACCCGTTGCCGAAAACGAAAGTGCCGGGGCCCCGGCTCGCCTCCGGGGCCCCGCGCGGGAGGGGGTATGGTTGGACGGTGATCGTCTCTTGTGCGATACAATACCCGGCTGCCGCAGCGGCGTCTGTGACGTACGTCACAAAAGCCGCCGACAGCTAGCGTTGCAACGAGGCCGGGGGTGTATCATCAAGGCGGCTGGAAGGAGGCCCGGCGTGAACCGCAAGACCCGCACTGAGCGCGACTCCATGGGCCCGATCGAGGTCCCGGCAGAAGCCTATTACGGGGCGTCCACCGAGAGGGCGGTACTGAACTTCCCCATCTCCAACCTGCGGCTGCCCAGGCCTTTCATCCGCGCCCTGGGGTTGATCAAGATGGCTGCCGCCAGGGTCAACACGGAGCTGGGCCTGCTGGAGCCGCGCCTGGCCGAGGCTATAGCAACAGCCGCCCGAGAGGTAGCAGAAGGCCGACTGGACGCCCATTTCGTGGTGGACGTCTTCCAGACGGGCTCCGGGACGTCCACCAACATGAACGCCAACGAGGTGATAGCCAACCGCGCGGCCGAGCTTCTGGGGGCCAAGCCCGGCTCCAAGCTGGTGCATCCCAACGACCACGTCAACCTGGGGCAGTCCTCCAACGACGTTATACCCACGGCGATCCATCTGGCCGCCCTTATTCAGATGAAGGAGCGCCTGGTGCCGGCGCTGGAGGAGCTGCGCGCCGCGCTGGAGGAGAAGTCGCGCCAGTTCTGGGGCGTGGTGAAGACGGGGCGGACGCACTTGCAGGACGCCACGCCCATCCGCTTGGGCCAGGAGTTCTTGGGCTACGCCGGCCAGGTGGAGCGGGCGCTGCGCCGAATACAGTGGGCCCAAGAGGAGCTATCGGAGGTAGCCCTCGGCGGCACGGCCGTGGGCACCGGCATCAACACTCACCCCGAGTTCGCCCGCCGGGTCTGCGCCCTGCTAAGCCAGGAAACCCGCATCGCCCTACGGGAGACCAGCAACCACTTTCAGGCCCAGAGCACGCTGGACGGCGTCGTGGCGGCGAGCGGCGTCCTCCGGGGCGTGGCCCTGAGCCTCCAGAAGATCGCCAACGATATCTCCTGGCTGGGCTCAGGACCCCGGGCCGGTTTGGGCGAACTGGCCCTGCCTGAGGTGCAGCCAGGCAGCTCCATCATGCCCGGCAAGGTGAACCCCGTGATTCCTGAGTCGCTGATCCAGGCCTGCGGGCAGGTGGTGGGTTGCGACGCAGCCATCGTCCAAGCGGCCCAGCGAAGCTTCTTCGAACTGAACACGGGGATGCCGCTCGCGGCCTATAACCTTCTGCTGGCCATCGATCTCTTGGCCAACGGCTCACAGAACTTCGCGCGGAGATGCGTTCAGGGGTTGCAGGCCACTGACCGGGGCCCCCTGATGGTGGAGCAGGGGTTGATGCTGGCGACAGCGCTGGCTCCAGCCATCGGCTACGACGCAGCCGCCGCCATCGCTAAAGAGGCGGCAGCTAGCGGCCGCACCATCCGCGAGGTGGCCCGAGAGCGTACGAAGCTCTCGGAAGAGGAGCTGGCCCGCCTGCTCGATCCGGAAAGGATGCTGGAGCCCGGCCTGGGCGCCGGGCCGGCTTCGGGCTGAAAGCGGCCAGCGCGGCAACTTCACCGAGCCGCTGGCCGAACGTAGGATAGAACCATGATCAGCCGTACCTGGTGGGTAGCAGTGGCGCTAGTGAGCGTCCTGGTGGCCGCCTGCGCATCATCCCAGGCTCCCACGCCGACGCAACCTCTGGCCACGCCGCGGGGCACGGTCGACCCCGCCCGAGGCGACTGCCGCCCGACGACGAGCCACGTCCCCTTCAAGCCGGTCCTGCCAACCTATCTGCCGGACGGCGTAAAATTCTTGGAAGCCTGCACCCACGAGGACCCGCTGGCCGGGGGCCCGCGCCCTCTCCAAAAGGCCGAG
Source organism: Dehalococcoidia bacterium (assembly GCA_034433815.1). Lineage (GTDB taxonomy): Bacteria > Chloroflexota > Dehalococcoidia > SM23-28-2 > RBG-16-64-32 > DAOUAG01. Next base: position 1,966 of record DAOUAG010000213.1, read on the forward strand.
TTCTACTACTATGACGACGCGCGTACAGCCTGGTTCCAGGTGGTGACCGCCAACATCGATGTTTCGCCCCACGGCCGAGAGTCCATCAATCTGGGGCCCATCGTGGGCTATGTAACACGGACGGAACGTGGGGACGGCACCGTGCTGTACGGCATCGAGATGAGCCTGTTCCGGCGCGCCTATACGGTCATTGCCATCCTCGGGCCGGGTGTCAACGCGCTGACGGAGGACGACCTCAAGAAGGTAGCGGAGTCGATGGCCCAGGTCGCCGGCGGTTAGCGCTGGCGGGGGTCCAGCGCATCCCGCAGCCCGTCGCCCAGGAAGGTGAAGCAGAGCATGAGAAGGGCGATGGTGGCTGCCGGAAAGATGACGATCCAGCGGTTGACCTCGATGAAGGAGTAGCCTTCTTGCACGAGGGTGCCGAGGCTGGCGGTGGGCGGGGAGAGCCCGATGCCGATGAAGGCCAGGACGGCCTCGGCGAAGATAGCCAGGGGAATACCGAACACTACCGCCACGATGACGGGCCCCAAGGTGTTGGGCAGCATGTGCTGGACCACGATGCGCAGCTCGGAGGCGCCGCTGGCCCGAGCGGCGATCACGAAGTCCCGCTCCTTGAGGGATAACATCTGACCCCGGATGAGGCGGGCCACCGTCACCCAGCCGACGAAGGCGATGGCGAAGATGACCAGCAGGCGCTGTGAGGCGTCGTGGCCGATGAGGGGGAGATCCCGCTCCGCGAAGACCGCGCGCAATAGGATGATGGCCAGGAGGTCCGGGAAGGCGTAGGCGATATCGGTAATGCGCATCATCAGGTTGTCCATGACGCGGCCGCCCAGCGCTGCCGATCCGCCGATGATGATGCCGATGATGAGAACAACGGCCTGCACGCCCAGGCCTACCTGTAGGGATATCAGGGTGCCTTCCAGGACCCGTGCCCAGTTATCGCGGCCCAGGCTGTCGGTGCCGAAGAAGTGGCTCCAACTGGGCCCCTCGTTAACGTGCTCGTAGGTGGGATCTTGGTAAGAGGGGCGATAGCGCTGGACGGCGTCCACATAGTTCCCCAGGACGGCCAGGATCACGATCCCTAGGATGATGACGAGCCCTACCATGGCCAGCCGGTTTCTCGTCAACCGGTGGAAGGCGTCGGACCAGAGGCCGCGCTGGCGGCCAAGGGCCGGCTCTGCAAAGACCTCTAGGGGTGTGGCTTCAGCCCTTTCCACGCGCGTCCTCACTGATATCTGATGCGGGGATCCACCACCGCATACAGAAGGTCTACCACCAGGTTGGCCAGTGCGATGACGAAGGCGTAAAAAAGCACGGTGCCCATGATCATCCCGTAGTCCCGGACGAAGACGGCTTCCACGAAGCGGCGGCCAACGCCCGGGATGGAGAAGAAGCTTTCGATGATGAAGGAGCCGGTGATGAGGTTGGCGAAAATGGGTCCCGCGACCGTGAGGATGGGAACCATGGCGTTTTTGATGGTGTGGCGCAAGACCACCATGTATTCGGCCAGGCCCTTGGCCCGGGCGGTTCGGATGTAGTCTTGCCGCCGGACCTCCAGCATGCTAGCGCGGGTGATGCGCGCGATGTAGGCGGCGGGAAGGGTACCCAGGGCCACGACGGGAAGGACGGTCTTGCGCGGATCCGGGGGTTCACCCCTCAGGATGTTGCCGAAGTCCCAGCCCAGCACGTTCGTCCAGCGCAGCTCCACCGAGAAGATGATGACCAAGAAGACGGCGATGATGAAGTTGGGCAGGGCTGCGCCCACGGTGGCAAAGAAGACGCCGAGGTAGTCCCCGATGCGGTTTTGGTTGAGGGCAGCGATGACGCCGAGGCTCATGCCAAGCACTATGGCATAGAGAAAGGCAACGATCCCCAGTTGGAAGGTGGCCTTCAGACCCTGCTTGATGAGGCCAGCGACGGGCTGGTCAACGCTGTGATAGGAAAGGCCAAGGTCCAGCTTGGGCCCAGGCAACCGTAGCGGCCCCAGATCCAGGCCCAGGACTTGGTCGTAGAGCTTGGGTTCCGTCAGATCCCAGAGGTAGAGGACGTACTGTTCGTAGACCGGCTTATCTAGGTGGTACTTCTTGTTGAGGTTGGCGATGACCTGGGGAGGCAGCTCCCGTTCCTGGTCGAAGGGCCCCCCGGGGACCGCGTGCATCAGGAAGAAGGTGATGGTGGCCACGGCCCAGAGGACGGGGAACATCCAGAGGATGCGGCGGACCACATAACCGGTCATTGTGCATCCATTATCGGCCCTCAGGCCCTTTCCGGAAAGCGCAGCCCTCCGGCGGTTCTTTGGCTGCATGGACTCGCGCCACGCCCCCGCTCATGCT
>DAOUAG010000214.1:0-2993 GCA_034433815.1 Dehalococcoidia bacterium
CGTAGGTGGCACCCGCCGCCGCGGCCATCACCACCAGCGTGCCTAACGTCCCGCGCAAACCAGGCACCCGTAACTTCATGCCAACGCCTCCGCTAGCGCGTATGCAAGCGTGGCCCTAACAACTGACGGGCACCCGACACAACGGCGGCCAGCACCCCGCCACCCGCCGCGGCCGGGGGCACGAACATGGCGAGCGCAAAAACCAGCGCAGCTTGCCACCCTATCTCGCCGCCCGCTTCGTCCAACTTCCGCCCTCCCCAGCCGGCCGCATAGGGGACGAAGCTCGCCAGCACTAGCGCCACCACCGCCCCTGCGCCTAGCACCTCCGTCAGCAGCACAACTCTGCCCAAAAACCCGCCCCGCTGCGAATAGGCGGTCAGCACCGTCAGCGGCAACAGGACCAGTCCCACGCCCCACAATGCGAGAAACCACGAGTCGTCGATCAGCGACTCCCGATCTGCCACAGCAAGGGCGACGGCTAAGACCCAGGTGCCCAGGTAAACTGCTTGCGCAAACAGCAGCACGCCCAGGCCGCCCGCCAAGGCGGCCGCGAACAACAGGCCGCCCGCCGCCTGCCTTCGGTGCCTAGTACTCATGGCCCACCTCCGTTCGGTATGAGCTGGGCCAAACGCTGGTTGGGGGCCAGCTCCCGCACAAACTCCTCGTACGTGCCCACCCGCCGCCGGAAGTTCAGCATGTGCACCGTCTCCAAGGAAGACCGCCAACCGAACAACGCCGGATAGTCATCCCGGCTGATGGGCCGCAGCCGCACCAGACGGCCCGAGAGCGTCACTGCGTGGTCAAGGGCACCCACTCGCTCTCCCCCTCGAGGCTTCCCTGCCTCGCAGGCACAAAAACCCCACTCAAAAGGTTTGTCAAGCGGAAACTTGGCCAGCTACAGAGAGAGAGAGAGAGAGAGAGGCGCCTTCGTCCCCGGTACCTTTTCCCCGCAGCAGGTGGCCGCAGTTCGCCACCCGCCGCCGCCAGCCGGACGCTAGCCCCGGCGCTCGGCCTCCACCGGCGGCGCCCCCTGGTTCCCCAGCGGCGGGCGCAGGATGCCCACGCCCACCTTGCTCCGCTCGTCCTTCCCCGCCGCCGGGTACTCGATCCGCGGGTGGTAGATCCCCCGCAGCGTCTCCTTGAAGGCGTCCCCGATGCGCTTCAGGTCCCGCATCGTCAGGTCCGAGTCGTCCATCTGTCCCTCCGCCACCCGCTCCGAGATGACCTCGTCCACGAGCTGGTCGATGCGCTCGAAGGACTTGTCCTTGCTGGCCCGCACGACGGCCTCGACAGAGTCAGCCAGCATGACGATGGCGGTCTCCTTGCTCTGGGGTTTGGGCCCCGGATAGCGGAAGCGCTCCGGATCAACGGTGGGGTCCACCGCGCTAGCCTTCCGGAAGAAGTAGGTCACAAGGCGCGTGCCGTGGTGCTCCGGGATGAAGGCCCGGACGCAGGCCGGCAGCCGGTAACGGGCGGCCAGCTCCAGGCCCGTAGTGACGTGCTCCGCCACCACGCGGGCGCTCACGGCCGGGTCCAGCTTGTCGTGGGGGTTACCGGTATCGAGCTGGTTTTCGATGTAATAGGTGGGCTTGGCAATCTTGCCGATGTCGTGAAAGTAGCAGCCCACCCGGGCCAGAAGGGGGTCCGCGCCGATGGCGTCGGCCGCCCTCTCGGCCAGATTCCCCACTATGACGCTGTGGTGAAAGGTGCCCGGCGCCTTCTCCTGGAGTTGGCGCAGGAGAGGGTGGGTAAGTTGCCCCAGCTCCATGAGTTGGATACGGGTGGTCACGCCGAACATCACCCCCAGCACCACGGCGCCGCCTACCGTCATGACGGCCGAGGCGAAGCCGCCGAGGGTGGAGGCCGCAAGCATCCACACGAGGTGGACGCCCTCGTGGTTGGGCGCTAGAAGCCAGAAGGAAAAAAGGATCGCCAACGTTACGCCGCCGACGCTGGCCCCGGCCATGACGTAGTGGTTGACCCGTTCGGCCCTGCGCACGGCGAAGACCCCCGCCAGGCTGGACAGCCCGAATACCAGCGGCATCTGTAGCGGATCCAGGGGTTGCCCCGCAGCAGGGATCCGGGCATCCGGCATCGAGTAGCCAGCGAAAGCCACGAGGCCCGGCAAGAGGGCAGCGAGGGCCACTGCGAGGCCAGCGTCCAGAAGCGTGGCCACCAGCATAGGGGCCGACGCCACGGGCAGGATGTAGGCCAGATAGAGGCCATCGTTATCGGGGAGGGTTAGCGACAGGAAGACCCTGGCGGCCGCCACCCAAAGGACGACCAGCAGGCCCACCATGGCCAGCCTGGGCACCGTCGCGGCCTCGCGGGGCTGAAAGAGGTAGATGTAGAGGCCGAGAAACGCGCCGCCTATGGCTGCCACCAGCAGCCCTGCGGCGGCGCTGCCGAAGGACATGTCGTTGTCCAACTGGCCAGTAGCCCGGATCTGGGCCAACTCCGTCTCGTTGATGATCTCGCCCTCGTGGGCGATCACCTGGCCGTCCGCCCGGAACGTCTTGTAAGCGCGATCGCCTGGGGCCAAGGATGCCTCGCCTGGGAGGACAGGGACCAGAACAACGGCCAGGGCGGCGCTGACCAGGGTGGCGAAAAGGAACGCCTTCAGCGCTGGGGTATTATCGAGGGCTCGCTTTCCAGCCTTCATACCACGCCCGCCCTACGGGTAACCCCATCATATCAAACGGCTGGCCGCGGAACGCAGCGGCAGCGCCCAACCACCTTGGGGCGCGCCCTACATGGAGGACAGGATCTCGGTGACGACCTCGTTGACGGTTCGGCCCTCGGCTCTTCCAGCCAGACGGGGCATGATGGCGGCCATGACCTTACCCTTGTCCTGGGGCCCCCGGGCGCCCACCTCCTCCACCACCTTGCGGGCCTCCACGGCTATCTCCTCGCGACTCATCTGGGCCGGCAGGTACGACTCCAGGACCCGCATCTCCGCCGTCTCCTTCTCCACCAGGTCCTGCCTTCCGGCC
>DAOUAG010000215.1:0-6798 GCA_034433815.1 Dehalococcoidia bacterium
AGGTCGAACTTTCATCGAAGGCGCGGGCGATGCCGATGACGGTGTAGTTGGGCCCCAGCATGTTGGCATTGTGCCCCGGCGAACCCTTCCACAGATCGAAGGCCGCCTGGGCGCCGGAGACGCCCGCCGCCAGGTTCTCGCCCTTCCAGGTGTTGTAGGTGTACCCGAAGTCGGCCATGCGCGCGAAGGGGTCGCGACCCAGGGAGTCCGTGTGGCTGAAGTAGTTGTTCGCAGCCATGTCTTGAGCCATCCATCGGGCCACCTGATTCAGGGTGTTGTTCAGGGTCAGGGGACCCAGTCCATTTGCTGCGCGATACTCGTTTATGAGATTCAAGAACCGCGCTTCCTCACTGTCCAGGGCGGCCGCGCGGCCGGGAGCCGTTACCGTTGTTAGGAGTGCGATGGCAAGAACTAGAAGGCCCAAAAAGGCGCAGCGGAGGCGGGCCTCGCCCATCCCACGACTTCGCATGTGCTATACTCCAGACAGTTGGAGCTCCCCCTCGTTGGGGGCCCCGCTTGGGGGCGAGGAATCTTGGTTCCCAGGCCTGCTTCCTCGTCCCTTTCTTATGTCTCCTGTAAGGCTGGACGGCCCATCGGCGGCGCCGTTACCGGTTATGGCGCCCGAGACAGTTCGCGGTTAGTTAAGATTCACGTGGGCGGGAACGAGAAAGCCCCCTGGGCCTCAGGTCTGACGCCGGAGCAGAGGCGCCTCTTTGACTCTTACCGGAACCTCCTCATCGAACACCGCGGGCGCGGAGCCCTCACCTCACGGGCCGCCGCGCGGGACGTAGACCGCCGCCACTTCGGCGAGTCGTTAGCGCTCCTGCGGGCTCTGGAGGAAGCCGCCGTCCTCAAGTCGCCGGTTATCGACATCGGCACCGGGGCCGGCTTCCCGGGCATCCCCATCAAGATCGTCCGTCCGGAGCTGCACCTGACGCTCCTGGAGGCAACGGGCAAGAAAGTGGCCTTCCTCACCCGCTTGGTGGAAACGCTAGGCCTGCGCGACGTCTTGGTGCTTCAGGGCCGGGCCGAAGAAGTCGGCCACGATCCAGCCCACCGGGAGCGTTACCTTTTGGCCCTGGCCCGGGCAGTGGCCCCCTTGCGAGTGCTGGTCGAGTTGGCCCTGCCCTTCCTCCAGGTGGGTGGCGTCCTCGCCTCCCCCAAGGGCAGCGGGGCCCGCCGGGAGGTAGAGGAGGCGGCGAATGCCCTGCGGGCCTGCGGCGGGCAGGTGGAGGACTTGCGTCCGTTGCCCGTGCCCGAAGGGGGCCCCGTTCCCACCCTGGTGTTGGTCCGCAAGGTGGTCCCTTCGCCGGCACACCTGCCCAGACGCCCTGGCATACCGGCGAAGCGCCCGCTGTAGATGCCGACCGAATACGGCCGCCCTCCGACGACGGAAGCGAGACATTACGGCCGCCAGGGGTTAGAATGTTTGCCGATGCGCCGGCTGCGCGGAGCAAGAGCGAGATGAAGAGAGCCCGCTACCAAGGCACGAACTGGTCAAAGGCCGGCTCCTGGGTGGCCCGGACTTTACGGGCCGACTTCTCAGTTTTCGAGGAGGTACGCGCGGATCCGTCCGTGACAATTGCCGCCATTGCCGCCGTCCTCGGGGCCAGCTTGCTGGCGGGTGTTGGCTCCTGGCTGTGGGCAGCCCAGCACGAGTTCATCGACTCCGGAAAGGTGTTCCTGGAGTCTACCCTGGCCGGGAGCATCGTCCAGACGGCGGCCTGGTTCTTGTGGGTATACCTCGTATACCAGGTGTTAGTGCGGGGCTACGGCGCCCGGGTGGAGTTCGCAGAGCTGGTGCGCGTGATGGGGTTTGCCTTCACCCCCGTGGCCCTGAACATCCTGGTGGCCGTCACCAGCCTGGCCGTCCCCTTCGGGATCATCGCCTTCAGCATGGCCGTGCTCTTCACCAACATCGCCATCCAGCAGGCAGTGGAGGTCGACGCGCGAGAGGCCACACTGGCCAACCTCACAGGCTTCGCCGCCTTCGCCATCGCCATGGGCGTCCTGGCCAACGTCTGGGAGGTGGACGCCCTGGGTGGCCTGGCGCCAGGCGTCCTCTTCTTCGCCCTGGATATTTGAGCCCAGACCGCTGGCAACCGGAGGGGGCAGGGGCCAGCGGATAGGAATATACCCCCCTGAAGAAGGGAGCGTCGTTTGCGGGGGCATTCTCCGCCGGAAAGGCGGGCCGCTCTAGAAAGCAACGTCTGGAAGTACTACACCTTCCACTTCTTTCTGAACTTCCAGCTCTGGTGGCCCATCTGGATCATCTACTTGACGGAAGACCGGGGTCTAACCCTGAGTCAGGTGACGCTCCTCGACGTCCCCTTCTGGCTAAGCATGATCCTGCTCCAGGTGCCAGCAGCAGCGATAGCAGACCGTTGGGGCCGTAAGCCTACCCTCATCCTCTGCGCAGCCCTGCTCAGCTTGGCCATCACCTTCTTCGGGCTGGCGACGAACTTCTGGCTGATAATGGCCTCGTACCTCGTCTGGGGCATCGGCTTCGCCCTGCTCTCCGGCACTGAATCCGCCTTCATATACGACACGCTGAAGGAGCTCGGCAGCGAGGACGAGTACCAGCGCATCTACGGGCGCGGCTGGGCCGTATCGATGGTGGCTTCCCTGGGCGGGACCCTCCTGGGGGCACCGGTCGCTGCCACCACCAGCCTCTCCTTCCCAATAGTGCTCAGCGGCGGCCTCATCGGTATCGCCCTGGCCGCCTCCCTCACCTTCACGGAGCCTCTCCCAGCCGGCAGGTCTGAGCACGGCCTGTCCTACGGGGAGATCATCCGCGAAAGCGCCACCCTCGTGCGCCGGAACGCCGCCGTCCGCTACTCTCTGCTGTATTTCGGCGTCATGACCGTGGCGGCAGTGGGCACCATTTTCTTCTTCCAGCCCTTCCTAGTGCGCCACGGGGCCAGCCTAGGCTCCGTGGGTCTCTGGCAGACACCCATGCGCGTCGCCGGCATCGCCGGAGCGCTGGCTGCCCACGGCATCATACGCCGCTTTGGCGAACGCTGGACCTTTTGGACAGCCCCCGCCGCTGTTGCCGCCGCCTACTTCGTCATGGCGGGATGGGATTCCATGTACGCCCAGGCGATGTTCCCCGTCATGAACTTCGTGGCCATCCTGATGCAGCCAGCCGTTACCGACTACCTCAACCGCAGGGTCTCCAGCGAGCAGCGTGCCACGGTCATCTCACTCACTAACCTGATCCGCTCGGTGGTGCTTGTGCCCAGCGCCCCAGCCATGGGAGCCCTGGCGCAGGAGTCCCTAGCCTTGGGCTTCTTGGCGGGCGGCGCCATCATCGCCGTCCTGGGGCTCCCCGTCATGCTCCTGTGGATGCCGCACCTGGACCGCGAAGCCGAGGAGCCCGCAGAGACGGCCGAGAGCCTGGCGCTGGCGGCAGATCCGCTGGGAGACGATTAGATCCCCGGCGCCATCCTCCGGCAGGGCCGACACACCGCCGGAGTGGCCCCGGGCAAAGGCTTCTTCCATCTCCCGTTCGGCTACCCGCCGCCATATAATTACTATCAGCGCCGCCTAGAAACGGAGCATGGACCGATGCCACAATCCTCTCCCCAGTCAGGGCCCACAGTCGTCATCGTCGTGGACATGGTCCGGGGCTTCTGCGAGGAGGGCCGCCCCCTGTACGTCGGGCCCGCCATCCGCGCCATCGTCCCGCCCATTCGCGATCTGCTCCGGCGGGAGAAGGAGGCCGGTTCTCACGTTATCTTTCTCGTAGACACCCACGACCCTGACGACCTGGAGTTCAAGATGTTCCCGCCGCACTGCATCCGGGGCACGGAGGAGACCGAGATCATCCCGGAGCTGCGCGAGTTCGCCGACGAGATCATCCCCAAGCGCCGCTATAGCGGCTTCTTCGAAACGAACCTAGCGCAGCGCCTCGAGGAGTTACGGCCTCAGAAGATCATCATCGTCGGCGACTGCACCAACATCTGCGTGCTCTACACCGCCGCAGATGCTCGCAACCGGGATTACGAGGTCGAGGTGCCGGCCGACTGCGTCGCCACCTTCGACCCAGAGGCTCACGAGTTCGCCCTGAGGCAGATGGAGACAGTCCTTGGAGTCAAGGTCACCCGCTGCGCCACCGCCTGATCTGCTCCGCAAGCCCGGCCTAGGACTCATCACAGACCTCTACGAGCTCACCATGGCCCAGGCCTATCTCCAGCAGGGGCTCACTGCGCCCGCATCCTTCTCCCTCTTCGTGCGCCGTATGCCACCCCAGCGCCCCTACCTGGTTGCCGCCGGGCTGGAAGGCGCCTTGGAGTTCCTGAGCGACCTGCACTTTCCGCCCGAAGCCATCGATTATCTCAGGTCGACGGGCATCTTCTCCGAAGCTTTTCTGGAGTATCTGGCCGGCCTCAGGTTCACCGGCGACGTCTGGGCCATCCCGGAGGGTCGCGTCGTCTTCGCCAATGAGCCCCTCATGGAGGTGAGCGCGCCCGTCATCGAAGCCCAACTGGTGGAGACGTTCCTCATAAACCAGATCAACCTCCACACCTTGCTCACCACCAAAGCCGCGCGCTGCGTGGTCGCCGCCCGGGGCCGTGCCGTCGTCGACTTCACGCTGCGCCGCGCCCAGGGCATCGACGCCGGCCTGGCCGCCGCCCGCAGCGGTTGGATCGCTGGGTTCCAAGCCACCTCCAACGTCCTTGCCGGCAAGCTCTACGGCATCCCCGTCTCCGGCACCATGGCCCATTCTTTCGTCACCGCCTTCGAAAGCGAGACCGAGGCCTTCCGCGCCTTCGCCGCATCCTTCCCAGAACGCAGCATCCTGCTGATCGACACCTACGATACCCTTAAGGGCGCCGAGAAGGCCGCCATCGTGGCCAAAGAGATGGAGGCGCGCGGGCACCGGCTTCAAGGCGTACGCTTGGACAGCGGCGATCTCCTCGAACTCAGCCGCGGCGTCCGCCGTATCTTGGACGACGCCGGCCTCGGCTACGTGCGCATCTTCGCCAGCGGGGGGCTTGACGAGAACGAGGTCGACGCCCTGGTGGCGGCGGGCGCCCCCATCGACGCCTTCGGGGTCGGCACCAAGTTCGGCGTCTCCGGCGACGCTCCCTGGCTGGACATCGCCTACAAGATGGTCGAGTTCGATGGGCGCCCCGTCCTCAAGCTTAGCCCCGGCAAGCGCTCCTTGCCCGGACGCAAGCAGGTTTTCCGCCAGCTTGGGGATGACGGGCGCATGCTCCGCGATGTTCTCACCGCCAGGGATGACGCCGGCCAAGCTGGCGAACCCCTCCTAGTTGAGGTCATGCGGGAGGGCGAAGTTCGCCACCGCGAGTCCTTGGGGCAGATCCGCCAGCGTTGCGCCGGAGAGCTGGCGAGGCTCCCAGACGAGCTCAAGGCCATCGCCACTACCCACGAGTACCCCGTGGAGATCAGCGATGGCCTCAAGGAGCTAGCCGGGGAGGTCGCCTCCAGGATCGAAGAGCTTTCGGAACGCGAACTCGGCGAGAGCTGACGCGCTGCGGAGGCGGTCTTCGGCGGCCTCCGGCTGGAGCCGCCCTCCAGCGCCCCCAACCCGCCACCACCCCTTTCGCATCCCCTGTGCCGCTAGCCCGCCATGCCAGCCGCCCGCATCTCCTCGATCTCCTTCTCGGAGTACCCCGCCTCCCTCAGCACCTCGTCCGTGTGCTCCCCCCGTTTCGGCGCCAGGCGGCGCACCGCGCCCGGCGTCTCCGAGAACTTGGGCGCTATACCCACCATCCGCACGGGGCCGAACTGGGGGTGCGGCAGCTCGGCGACCATCCCCCGGGCCTGCACGTGCGGATCGGCGAAAACCTCATCCAGGCTGTACACCGGGGCGACGCAGATATCGCGTTGGCGCAGCTCCGCAAACCACTCGTCCCGAGTCCTCTCGCGGAACTTTCGGCGGAAGAATTCGAACATCTCTGCGAACTTCTCCCGGTTGTTCTGATGGGGGATGAACTCGGGGCAACCCAGGGCCTGACAGAGCTCTTGCCAAAACCAGGGCTCCAAACACCCGATGGAGAGCCAACGTCCGTCGGCAGTCTCGTAGACGTGATACGAAGGCACAGCGCCGTTGAGGAAGTCCTCCCCCGGTCTGGGTACGTGGCCGCCTGCGAAATACTGGTTAGCGATGAAGGTTAGGAGGGACGTGACGCCGTCGCTCATGGCCATGTCGATATACTGGCCGCTGCCAGTTTTTCCCCGGGCGATGATGGCGGCGAGGATGGCGAAGGCGGCGTAGAGGCCACCGCCCGCGAAGTCGGCGATGATGTTCATGGGGATCGCCGGCGCCTGGCCTGGCCAGCCGATCATGCCTAGGGCCCCGCCGATGCTGATGTAGTTGATGTCGTGGCCGACGAGGCCGGAATAGGGCCCCGTCTGGCCGTAGCCGCTGAGGGAGCAGTAGATGACGCGGGGGTTGACGGCCTTGACAGCCTCGTAGTCCACACCGAGGCGCTTGGCCACACCAGGCCGGAACCCCTCCACGACGACGTCCGCGCCCCGGGCCAGACGCAGAAAGGCTTGCTGCGCCCGGGGCTCCTTGAGGTTCAGACCCACGGAGCGCTTGTTGCGTCCCAGGGCGTTGAAGGCCTGGGTGCGTTCGTTGCTCACGGCATCGAAGCGGCGGCCCACTCCCGGCGGCTCCTCCACCACGATGACGTCTGCTCCCAAATCACCCAAGAGCATGGTGCAAAAAGGCCCGGGCGCGAGTCGCGTCAGGTCCAGAACACGTATCCCTTCCAGCGGCATCATCCCGTCATCCCTCCTTAGGCGCGGCGGGCTCCGACCATCGCC
>DAOUAG010000216.1:0-4496 GCA_034433815.1 Dehalococcoidia bacterium
GCCTTTCACGACGACCCCATCTGGACGTGGGCGCTTCCGGAGGAAGATGAACGGCGGCGGGTCCTCCCCTGGTGGATGGAGGTCAGCACCCGATATTGCCATCTCTTCGGCGAGGTGTACGTCAGTGGGGAGATCGCCGGCGTGGCGGACTGGCTCACCCCGGGCAATACGGACTTTCCCCCAGAACGGCTCCTAGCCGCCGGCTATGGCCCGATGCGCCAGGTCTTTGGGGAAGCTCCCTGCGAGCGGTTCATGCGGATGTTGGCCACGACGCAGCCCCTGCACGAGGCTGCGATGCCGGGCCCCCACTACTACCTCATGCTCTTGGGGGTGGACCCCCCGCTACAGGGGCGCGGGACCGGCAGCGCCCTGATTCAACCGGTCCTGGCGCGGGCCGATGCCGAGGGCGTCCCCTGTTACCTGGAGACGGAGCGAGAGATCAACGTCCGCTTCTACCTTCGCCACGGTTTCACCGTCCTGGTAGAGACGGCAGTACCAGGAGGCGGCCCCAAGATATGGACCATGGCCCGCGCGCCGCAGCCCGGGGGAGCGCGATGAGCCTACAGCAACCGGTGCCTCTGCTAGAACCCCATTGGCGCCAGGTGGCCCGGGCGCTGGCGCGTGCTTTCTTCGACGAACCCGGCGTCGTGTGGCTCCTGCCTCGTGCGGGCCAGCGCAAGCGCTTCCTCCTGTGGCACTTCCACCGTGAGCTCCGCTACGGACACCTCTACGGCGAGATGCACACCACCCCTGGAGAGCCAGTCGGCGCGGCCATATGGCTCCCGCCCGACCAGCCCCGGTTCTCCGTCTCGCGCTTTCTGGCCCTCGGTTACGGGGCCCTGCCCGCCAAGATTGGGGCCGCGGCCCTGATCAAGTTTGTCGCCTCCATGGGCCACCTAGACCGGCTCCACCGCCAGGACGCGCCGGAACGGCACTGGTACCTGGCCACCTTGGGCGTCGATCCCCCATACCAGGGCCAAGGCATCGGCGGATCCCTCCTCCAGCCGGTGCTGGCCCGGGCCGATGCCGCCGGGCTGCCCTGCTACCTTGAGACCGGCAGGGAGATCAACGTCCGCTTCTACCAGAAGCACGGCTTCCAGGTCCTCCGCACCGGGCTCGCCCCCCTGGGCGGGCCCCGCTACTGGACGATGCTGCGGCCACCCCTCGGCTAGGGCCGCGGCGCCAACCAGGGCTCGTTGCCGCTCACGCCGGGCTCATGTACCTTGGAGCCACCATGTTCACCGGCATCATCGAAGAGGTCGGTACCGTCCAGGAAGCCAAGGCGGGGCATCTGGTTGTCGCCTGCCGGAAGATTCTAGAAAGCACCCAACCGGGCGACTCCATCGCCGTGAACGGTGTCGACCTGACGGTGACGCGCATCGACGGGAATTCGCTGCACTTCGACTGTATGCCGGAGACCTACCGGCGTTCCAACCTGGGGGAGCTGAAGGCGGGCGACCCGGTGAACCTGGAGCGCTCGGTGACTCCGGCGACCAGGCTCTCGGGCCACCTGGTGCGGGGCGTAGTAGAGGCCACCGGCCGAATCGCCTCGCTGACGCCCGAGGGCGACGCCGTCATCGCCCGCATCGAGGCGCCGGCGGATATCCTCCGCCATGCCATCGTCAAAGGCCCCATCGCAGTAGACGGCATCTCGCTCACGGTGATAGCGAAGGACGACACGTCTTTCGCAGTTTCTCTCGTTCAGTACACGCAAGAGCACACGTCTTTGGCGCGTAAGAAGCCTGGCGACACCGTCAACCTGGAAAGCGACATCATCGCCCGCTACGTGCGGCAGTACGTAGAGGAGATCTTGGGCCAGATGGGGGAGCCCGCAGCCTAGCGGCGGAACTCTTCGGAGATGCGCGAGGGGGTGGGTCCCGTCTGCCCCTGGTACTTCGAGCCGAGGCCGGGGCTGCCGTAAGGCCTGTCCACGGGGGTGCTCAGGCGCAGAAAGCTGATCTGGGCGATGCGCATCCCCGGGTAGAGGGCGATGGGCATCTGGGACTGGTTGGAGAGCTCCAGGGTCAACCTTCCCGTCCAACCGGGGTCCACGTAACCAGCAGTGGCATGCACCAGAAGGCCTAGGCGCCCCAGGGACGACTTGCCGTCTACCCTGGCCACGATGTCGTGCGGCAGGGTGATGATCTCGATGGTGGAGCCCAGGCAGAAGGTGCCAGGCTGGATGATGAAGGGTTCATTTTCCCCGATCTCGACAAGTTCCGTGAGCTCTTCCACGGGCTCGCGGACGTCGACGAAGGGCCGGCTGGTGACGCGGAACAGCCGGAACTGGCGGTCCAACCGCAGATCCACCGAGGCCGGCTGAAGGGCATCTTCGTCGAAGGGCTCGATGCCGAGCCGCCCGGCGGCGATTTCTTGTCTTATTGTGCGGTCGCTGAGAACGGTCACGCGCACAGGTTAAGCCCCTGGCGGGCCGCGGTCAAAGGGCTGGCCACGTCCGCTGCCCCCGAACATTTGAATTTCCTTAGAAACAGGCACGGCGGCGTCGGCCTTGGTTCTTTCCAACCGTTTTCTAATCTTCCTTCACTATCATCGGCCCCAGCAATGGCCGGGCCCGGCCGAGACACCCTACGCCGCGGGGCAAGAAAGAAAAGCCGCGCGACAGCGGCGAATCGGGGGCCCGGCCACCGATATACCACGAAAGGACGGCCCAATCCCTGGAGAGGCATAGCACTATATCGAGACCGATGACGGAAGAGGCAGCGGCGCTGAAGCCTGCCTGGGACCCCCGCCAGGCAGAGCTCGTCCATCTCCTTCGTGAGCGGTCCGATGAGGCGTGGACAGAAGTCTACAACCAGTGCTACCGGCCCATCTACCGCTACGTCCATGCCCGCGTATTCGATGAGGCCGCCGCTGGAGACATCGCCTCGGCGGTTTTTGCCGAGGCGATCGCCTCCATCGGCTCGTACACCTACCGTGGGCGGCCGATCCTGGCCTGGCTTTACCGCATCGCCCGCAACCTGGTCGCGGACCACCAGCGAAAGGCGCTGCGCTTCCGCAACGGCGGCTCGTCCTCTGCCTTGGACCTGCCTCGGCGCTTCGCCGCTCGCCTCTTGGGGCGCCAGAAGGACGGTCTCGAGCCTATGGAGGCGGTCGCAGCCAACGGGCCGCTGGGCGACCCGGCTGCCATGGCCGACCACCTGGACCTGCGCCGCGGCCTCGCGGCCCTCCCCCAGGCGCAGCGAGAGGTACTGACGCTGCGATACCTCGTCGGCCTCAGCACCCAGGAGATCGCAGCCGTCATGGGCCGCCGGCCCGCCGCCGTCTACTCCCTCCACGCCCGTGCCCTGGCTGCTCTCCGGAAGCAGATGGAGGGCCCAAAATGATCCGCCTGCCGCTGGACCGGCGAATTCTTGACAACCTAGCGATAAACCAGGTGAGAGGACCACGCCCGGCATGAGGGAAAAAGAGGCCATCGACGCCCTAGCTGCTTGCCTCCGCGAGATGGAGGAGGGTGGCGCTGACGCCGAGGCCTGCGCCCAGCGCTACTCCCAGCAGAACGGCCACCTCAAGGGGCTGCTCTCCTTGGCCACGCGCCTGGAAGCCCTTCCCAAGGCCGAGCCCACCCCAGAAGCAATGGCGCAAGGCCGGCAGCGAATGCTGACGGCCCTCGCTGCTAGCCGCCAGGGGAAGATGCGGCTCTTCGCCGCTCTTCTCGCCCCTGCCGCCGCCAAGGCTGCCGCCATCGCCATCGGCGTCGCTCTTCTCACCGGCGCTGCGGTGGCTACGTCGGACGCCCTGGGGGGCCCCAGCATCGCCCGGGATGTTTTCCAACGCGTCGGCATCAACCGCAGCGCCATCAGCCCCACGCGCCAGCCCGACGGGCCGGGGCAGGACGACGCGGGCTCCTCGCCTCCAGGGGGTGCGAGCCCCGACGCCGGCGGCACTATCTCTGGCAACCAGGGCGATGGCCACCAGACGGGGTCGTCCGGTCAAGATGCTTCCGGCGGTGCCGCCAACGGTTCGGGCGCCGGCGTGGTCTCCAGTCCGAAGGCCACGCCTACGCCTACCCCAGGCTCCACCCCCATTCACGGCACACCCAAGCCGGGCACGGGCGACGAGGACGGAACACCCACTCCCAGGCCCTCCCCAACTCCGAAACCCACGCCACCCGGCACGCCTAACCCGACGCCTACCAAGACCCCCGAGCCCACGAAGACCCCGCCGCCCAGCGGATGCCAGTACGCCGCGGGGCCGGCATCCCTGGACGACGATGACGAATGCGAGGGCACCCCGACCCCGAAACCAACACCTAAGGCGACGCCGATACCAACGCCTACGCCAACGCCTACGCCGGCCGGCCCCAGCCGTACGCCCACTAGGACGCCGGAACCCAGCGAGACGCCGGAGCCCAGCAAAACGCCGAAGCCCAGCGAGACGCCAGACGGCGGCGGCTGCGACTACGCGGCCCCGGCCCACCTGGACGAGGGCGACGACTGCGACAGCACGCCCACACCGCCGCCGGGCGGCCCAAGCCC
>DAOUAG010000217.1:0-4582 GCA_034433815.1 Dehalococcoidia bacterium
GCCGATGGTCTCCTTCATCTAAACCCCCTGTCCTCCACGCGTCTGGCTGCGGAACCCCGCCTGCCAAGAGCCATGATACGGGGAGCCCTCTTTGGCGTCACCTCCTTGCCATCGCCCGCAGCCTCTCGCTAGGATTGCGGGTGCATGACGCGCGATGATGTGACGCCAGCACCGGGCCGCCGGGAGGTCGTGATCATCCTCAACCCGGCGGCCCACAAGCCACCCAGCAGCAAACATCTGCGAGAGGCAGACGCCCTTCTCAAGCACCACGGCTGGAACACCACCTGGCTCACGACGCGGGCCCCCGGCGACGCCACCAGCATGGCGGCTGACGCAGCCCGCCGCGGCGTCCCCTTGCTCTTCGTGTGCGGCGGCGACGGCACCCTGAACGAGGCCGTGAACGGGCTCGCCGGCACCGCTACCGTCCTAGCGCCGATACCCGGCGGTACATCCAACATCTGGGCGCGCGAGACCGGCATGGACAAGAAGCCGGCCGAGGCGGTGCGCCTGGCGCTGGAAGGAGACCGCCGCCGCGTGGACCTGGGTTGCGCCGGGGGGCGCTATTTCCTGTTGATGGCAGGCTACGGCATCGATGCCGCCGTCACCCACCGCGTTTCTCTCGCGGCCAAGAGACGGCTGGGCGCCGCCGCCTACGTTTTCGCAGCCCTTCGGGAGTGGCTCACCTATAAGGGGGTACGAGCCAGCCTCACTCTCGATGGAGAGACGCTGGAACGGGACGTCCTCATGCTAGTGGCGGGCAATACCCGGGTGTACGCTGGTCTCACCCAGATCACCAACGACGCCGTCGCGGACGACGGCTTGCTAGACGCCTGCATCTACGAGGGCAAGGGCCGCCTGGACGTGGCCATCCACACCATCCTGACGGCCTTGCGGCTGCACCGCCGGTGGAGAAAGGTGACCTATCGCCGCTTTCGCGAGCTGCGCATCAGTTGGCGCCGGCAACTGCCTCTGCAACTAGATGGCGATCCCCAACCGGAGGTTCCTACGCTGGTCACCGTGGCCCCAGCAGCCCTCTGGGTGGCGGTACCCAGGGGGTTTACTAGTCCCCTCTTTGCAGCGCCCCCAGCCCCGGCGCCGCAGGCGTGACCGACCCCCCGGCCACATGGAAGCGGCCACTCTGGGCCAGGAACTCCGGCGGAAAGCGGTCCCAGTCCGTACCCGTCACCAACATCTGCTCCACGTCCACTAGGGCTTGTAGCACAGAGACTCGCCTCGCCGCATCCATCTCCGATAGCACGTCGTCCAGCAGCAGCACCGGCGCCTCGCCCCGCCTGGCGAAAAGAAATCGGGCTTCCGCCAGCCGTAGGGAGAGGGCTATGGTTCGCTGCTGCGCGCGGGAGGCGAAACCGGAGGCTGGCAAGCCATCTAGCTGCAACAGGATGTCGTCCCGATGCGGCCCCTGAAGCGTCATCCCGGCCGCGATGTCCCGGCCGAGACCCCCTGCCAGCGCAGCGGCGTAGGCCTCCGCCGCCTGGCCCCGGGCAAACGTTAGCCCTTCCAGCCGGGGTTGATACTGCACCGAAAGCGCCTCGCCTGGCGCCAAGCTCCTGTGCAAGCCCGCCGCCAGCACCTCCACCTCGCTCACGAAGGCGGCTCGCTTCTCGAAGATCAGGCCACCCTCCCGCGCCAGCTCCGCATCCCAGAATAAGATCTCATCGGGACGCGCCGCGCCCTCCCGCAGCCGCTTGAGCAGGTGGTTCCGCTGAGTGAGGGCCCGCTCGAAGCGGGCGCGGGCAGCGTTGTACTTTGGATCCACCTGGCCTAACGCCAGGTCTATAAAGCGCCGCCGCAACGATGGAGGACCCGACACCATCTCCATGTCTTCGGCCGTGAAGAGGACGGCGGTCATGCGACCCACCGCCGCCGCAAGGCGCTGAGGCACGCCGTTCACCTTTACAGTCTTCGTTGCCAGCGCCCCCGCAGAACCGGGCCGAACCGCGATGGCTACCTCTAGCTTGATGGCGCCGCCTGCCGTCTCCACGTCGCCCGACACGTGAGCTATCCCCGCAACCCCTGCCATCACCCCGTGGCCCACGAGCTGGCTGTCGGTCTCGGCCCGGACGGCCCTCATGGTAGCCAATAGGTAGACGGCCTCTAGGAGGTTGCTCTTCCCCTGGGCATTGTCCCCTACGAACACGCTGATGCCGGCAGGTAGCTCCAGGTCCAGCCGGCGAAAGTTTCGGTAGTTGGAAAGGTGGAGGCGGGCCAGCCGCATGACCGAATTATAGTAGGCGCCGTGCCGATGGCGGCATGACGCACGCGCCAATATGCTCGATATCCGTCCGGCATACCATCGGCCCAGCAGCGATAGCGCCAACGCCTAAAGGCGCGTAGCAGGCATCAACCCGACGCCAAAGAGATAGCATCATGCTATAGATGTTAGCCAGAAATGGTATTGACAGCTTATCCCGGCACCACTAGAATCCGTGCCGTGGCCCGCTCATCGCGAATCGTCCTGGTGCTGCCGGACGACCTGCTGAAGAGCCTAAACACGCTGGCGCGACGCAAAGGGCTGTCTCGGGCGGCCTACATCCGCATGGCGCTTACCGAGCACGTCGAGGCGGAAACCCAGCCGTCCCTCGTAGCGGCCCTGCGCAGCCCCCGCGCTCTGGCGGCCTATATCCGCTCACAGATCAGCGCCTCGCCTGCGCCCCACGAGGCCCCTCGGTAGGTTGCGTTCGCCCTAACCCGCGGCGGATGACGCTAGCCGCCGCTGCTTTGCGCCTGCCGCAACTGGTACGGCGACGCAGAACGTGCTGCCGCCGCCCGGGGGACTTTCCACCCAGATGCGCCCGTTGTGTAGCGCCACTAGCGACTTGGCGATGGCGAGCCCCAAACCTAGCCCCGACCTATCGCCCCGGTAGAACGGCTCGAAGATCAGCTCACGGTCCTCTTCGGCCACGCCAGGGCCCGTGTCCTGCACCCGGATGACGACCTCCCCCTTCTCTTTGGCGCTGCTAACGCAGATGCTGCCACCCGCCGGCGTGTAACGCTGGGCATTGGAGAGGAGGTTCACAAGCACCTGCTCGAACCGCAAACGGTCGACCCGGATGGTGGCTGCCGGGTCCTCCAGGCGCACGTCGATGGTCTGGCGCTTGGCTGAAGCTAGGGGCTGGATGATGCCCACCGCGTTGGCGACGATGTCTCCCAGCCGCACATCGTCCAGCTCCAGCCTTGGCCGGAAGTCGTCCTCCCGAGATATGTTAACCAGGTCGTTGACAAGGCTGCTGAGCCGGGAGGCGCCTTTGACGATGCTGCGGATGAGCCGGCCGCGAGGCGTCGAAGGGTCCTGGAAGTCCTCCTCCTCCATGAGCATCTCGGCGGCGATCATGATGGAGGTGAGGGGCGTCCGCAGTTCGTGGGACACGGTGCTCAAGAAATCGCTTTTCATGCGGTTCAGCTCCTGGAGATGCAGAGCGTGAGCCCGCTGGCCCTCGTACAGGCGGCAGTTGTCCAACGCCAACCCAACGACCATGCCCAGGGCCGATAGAAGCCGATGGTCCCGGACTAGGGCGTTGCTCGGAGCCGCGCACAGGACCAAGACCCCTTCCGGCCGGTCGCGGCTGACCAGCGGTACCAAGACCAGCCGCCTGCCGCCCTGTCGCGGCGGGAACCATTTGGCAGCAACGAAGGCACCCTCCAACCCGTTGCCGGAGGAAATCATCTCTTGCAGGCCGCCGCCGCTGATGGGGACCAGGTTGGCCCGTTCCGTCCATCCTTGGGGGAGCCCGAAGCCCGCCACCGGCGACAGCGCCTCCTGGTCCTCGGTAAGCCAGGCGATGAGCGACTGGTCTACCGACAGCCAGCGGCCAACGAGCTCCGCCGCGCGGGCACAGGCCTGGCGGAAATCGTGGATGGAGGCCAGCTCGTAGCCCAGGCGATACGGGTAGGCGTAGCGCCTGCGCATGCGGTACTCCCAGCGGGAGCCGGCCTCGATCCCTAGCAAAGCGACCCCCGCAGCCGGACCTACGACCAGGGCCGTAGCCCCTGCTCCCAGTCCAAGGGCCAGCCCGTAAACCGGCACGAGCACCGCCACTGCCACGGCGATGCCGGCCAGCGCCCACCGCTTGGCCAGCCGCACCTCTCGCAGCGGATCTAGCTCTAGGTCAGCCATCGTCAGTCAAGAACGTGCCCAGAACTAGAGATGACGATGACGGGGGCTCAGTTACAGAGGAACGGCCACTGGCCTGGCGGGGAGCGGGAAGAGGAAGCGCTCCCGAGTCGAAAAGCTCGCGGGGGTGCGGCGATGAGACCCGGAGAGCGCTCATGCCCACGGCAGTTGCGGCCCTGCCGGAGCGATTCCATTATCTGGAAAAAATTGTGTAGTTGTCAAGCGCTGGACAACACCTACCGGCCGGCCCCCTCCGCTTGGGCCGGCTCCACCTCATCGGCACAGGGGGTCCCTAGTCCCCCTGGCCGCTCTCCGGCCTGGTTCGAGCCCCGGCAACCAATAGCCCGCCGCCCAGCAGCAGAGTCAGCGCCGCAACCACAAGCAAAACGAAAAGGGGTCCGCCACCCGTCGCCGGCCCGGCTCCCGTCGGTGGGAACACCACCGGCAGCA
>DAOUAG010000218.1:0-3962 GCA_034433815.1 Dehalococcoidia bacterium
TGAAGGGCGCGAGGTCGTGGTGGCCTGCCTGCGCATGCTGGCGGGGAGCAAAGCCCGTACGGTGCTGGTGAACCTGGAGGACCTTTGGGGGGAAACGCGGCCCCAGAACGTCCCAGGGACTCGGGACGAGCGGCCGAACTGGCGGCGGCGCGCTCGCTACAGCGTGGAGGACGCGGCGAGGATCGAGGACGTGGGTCTTGCCCTGGCTGAGGTTCGGCGTGCTCGCGAGGCCGGAGGCAAGGGGCCGTGACCCCGGGCTCTGCCAAACCCCGCGAAACCAGCGAGGCTGCCGCGGTGCGGCATGACGTCTCGTTGCTCTCGGAGGAAGACGTCTATCTCTTCAACGAGGGCAGCCAGCTGCGCCTCTACGAGAAGTTGGGCTCGCACGTGCTGAGCACCGAAGGCACGCGAGGCGTTTACTTCGCCGTCTGGGCCCCTGATGCCGAGAGGGTTAGCGTGGTCGGCGACTTCAACGGCTGGGACGGCGCGGCCCACCCGCTGCGGCCGAGAGGCTCCTCCGGAATATGGGAGGGCTTCGTGCCCGGGCTGGGCCACGGTGCCATCTACAAGTACCGGGTGGAGTCGCGCTACAACGGGTACGTGGTCGATAAGGCAGACCCCTTCGCCTTTCGCGCCGAGACGCCCCCAAGGACGGCATCCATCGTCTGGGACCTGGCCTATGAATGGGGAGATGGCGACTGGATGGCGCAGCGCGCGCAGCGTAACAGCCTGCGCTCCCCCATGGCCATCTACGAGGTACATCTCGGGTCCTGGCGCCGCGTCCCCGAGGAAGGGAACCGGCCTTTGACCTACCAGGAGGCGGCGCCGCTCTTGACGGAGTACGTGAAATCCATGGGCTTCACCCACGTGGAGTTCTTACCCCTTATGGAGCACCCCTTTTACGGCTCCTGGGGATACCAGACGACCGGCTACTTCGCGCCCACCAGCCGGTATGGCTCGCCGCAGGACCTGATGTACCTCATCGATCACCTTCACCGTCACGACATCGGCGTCGTGCTGGACTGGGTGCCTTCCCACTTCCCGGCAGACCAGCATGGCCTCTCCTATTTCGATGGCACGCATCTCTACGAGCACGCAGATCCTCGCCGGGGTCTCCACCCGGATTGGATGACCTGCATCTTCAATTACGGGCGCAACGAGGTGCGCTCCTTCCTCCTCAGCAGCGCGTTCTTCTGGCTGGACAAGTACCACGCCGATGGCCTGCGGCTCGATGCAGTGGCGTCCATGCTCTACCTGGACTATTCGCGCCGGGAGGGAGAGTGGGTGCCCAATGAGTTCGGCGGCCGGGAGAATTTGGACGCCATCGCCTTCTTGCGGCGCTTGAACAAGGAGGCATACGCGGCCTTCCCCGGCATACAGACCATCGCCGAGGAGTCCACCGCTTGGCCGATGGTTTCCCGTCCGGTAGAGATGGGCGGCCTGGGCTTCGGCCTCAAATGGGACATGGGGTGGATGCACGATACCCTCCTGTATATGAGCCGCGACCCGATATTCCGGCGGTACCACCACAATGAGCTGACCTTCCGCATGATCTACGCCTTCACGGAGAACTTCATCCTCCCTCTGTCCCACGATGAGGTGGTGCACGGTAAAGGGTCCCTCATCGCCAAGATGCCGGGGGATGACTGGCAGAAGGCGGCCAATCTGCGCCTGCTACTCGGCTATATGTACGGGCAACCCGGGAAGAAGCTTCTCTTCATGGGCGGCGAGTTCGGCCAGTGGCGCGAGTGGGATCACGACAACAGCCTGGATTGGCATCTGCTGGACTACGAGTTCCATCGGGGCATCCAGCGCTGGTGCCGGGATCTCAACGCCCTTTACCGCAGTCTTAGCGCCCTGCACGAGCTGGACTGCGAATCGCCGGGGTTCGAGTGGGTAGAAGCGGGCGATGCTGAGTCCAGCGTGGTGGCCTTCCTGCGTCTCGCTCAGCGGGGCGAAAACTGTGCGTTGGTGGTATGCAACTTCACACCCGTCGTCCGGTACGGCTACAGGGTGGGAGTCCCCCACGCTGGTTTCTGGCGAGAGGTGCTGAACAGCGACGCCAGCGAGTACGGGGGTAGCGGACAAGGGAACCTGGGCGGCGTCACGGCCCAGGCCGTGCCTTTCCATGGCCGGCCTTACTCATTGGAGTTGACGCTGCCGCCCCTAGCGGCCCTCTTCTTCGTGCCGGAGGCATGATGACGGCCGAACGCTACATCTGCATCCACGGCCACTTCTACCAGCCGCCGCGAGAGAACCCGTGGCTGGAGGTTGTGGAGCTCCAGGACTCGGCCTTCCCCTATCACGACTGGAACCAACGGGTGACGGCGGAATGCTACGCTCCAAATGCCCGCTCGCGGATCCTGGACGAGGCGGGCCGAATAGTCGAGATCGTAAACAACTATTCGCGGATAAGCTTCGACTTCGGCCCCACGCTTCTCAAGTGGATGCAGGAGGAGCGCCCTGACGTGTACCAGGCGGTGCTCGATGCCGATGTCGAGAGCATGCGCCGATTCGGCGGGCATGGCTCGGCGCTGGCCCAGGCCTGGGGCCATGTGATCATGCCGCTGGCCAACCGGCGCGATAAGAAGACCCAGATCATCTGGGGGATCATCGACTTCGAGCATCGCTTCCAGCGCTTTCCCGAGGGGATGTGGCTGCCGGAGACGGCTGTGGATCTGGAAACTCTCGATCTGATGGCCGAACACGGGATCCGCTTCACGATCCTGGCCCCCCATCAGGCCGTGCGGACTCGTCCCGTCTATGGGGGAGATTGGGCCGATGTCAGCGGCGGCCGTGTAGACCCGACCCGGGCCTACTTGGTGCGTCTACCTTCCGGCCGCACGATAACCGTCTTCTTCTACGATGGCGCCGTCTCCAGGGCCGTGGCCTTCGAGGGGCTCCTCTCCAGCGGCCGCGCCTTCGCCGAACGGCTAGCTACGGCGGCGCCCGCCGGCGACGGGGATCCGCGCCTCGTCAACATTGCGACGGACGGCGAGAGCTACGGACATCACCACCGCCATGGCGATATGGCCTTGGCCTACGCCCTACACCGCATAGAGTCTGAGGGGCTGGGGCGTCTCACTAACTACGGGGAGTTCTTAGAGCGGCACCCGCCGCAGTTCGAGGTAGAGATAGCCGAGAACACGTCTTGGAGCTGCGCCCACGGCATAGAGCGCTGGAGGGCCGATTGTGGTTGCAATACGGGGAAGAACCCGGGCTGGAGCCAGGCGTGGCGAGGGCCCCTTCGAGAGGCGATGGACTGGTTGAGGGACACTGTGGCACCCCAGTGGGAGAAGAAGGCCGCGGAGCTCTTCCATGACCCTTGGGCCGCCCGCGATGGCTATATCGACGTCATCCTGGACCGCACAGCCGGGAGTGTGGAGCGCTACCTGCGCCAATACGCCCTTCGTCCCTTGGCGGACGGGGAGCGCGTAGCTGCCCTGAAGCTCATGGAGCTACAGCGCCACGCCATGCTCATGTACACGAGTTGCGGCTGGTTCTTCGATGACGTGTCAGGCATCGAGACGGCTCAGGTGATCCAGTATGCGGGCAGGCTGGTGCAACTGGCCCACGAGCTCTTCGGCGATCACCTGGAGGAGGGCTTTGTTTCGCGTCTGGCCGCGGCTCCAAGCAACGTTCCCCAAGTGGGGGATGCCAGCGCCGTGTACCGGCAGGTCGCCAAACCGGCGGCGGTGGACCTGTTGCGCATCGGTGCGCACCTGGCCATCAGCTCCCTCTTTGAATCCTACCCGAAGCGATCCCGCCTCTTCTGCTACGACGTAGAGATGGATGAGTTCCAAATCACGGAGGCTGGTGCCGCCAAGCTGGCCCTTGGCCATGCTAGCCTCACCTCGGTCATCACGGGCGAGTCGCAGCAGATAGCCTTCGGCGTGCTGCACTTTGGCGACCACAACCTGACGGCCGGCGTGCGCCCCTTCGCCGGAGCCGAGGCCTACGCG
>DAOUAG010000219.1:0-13692 GCA_034433815.1 Dehalococcoidia bacterium
AACGCCGAAACAGCGATCTACACCGGCACCAGCATGCTGAACACCCTCATCAATATGGATGGGTTGACCACCGGCCTCATCACCAACCGGGGCTTCGAGGACATGGTCATCCAGGGCCGCGGCTCTCAAACCTTCATCGGGTACGAGTGGTCCGACATTCTGCACATGCAGTACCGTAAGCACCGGCCCCCGCTGGTCAAGCGGCGACATTGCAAGGGGGTAACGGAACGCGTAGACCTCTTCGGCCAACCAGTCATCCCCCTGTATGAGGACGAGGTGCGCCGGGCTGCAGAGGAACTGCTGGACGATGGCGTGCAGGCCATCGCCATCGTCTTCCTCAACTCGTTCGCGAATCCGACCCACGAACGCCGAGCCGGCGAGATCGTGCGTGAGGTGATGCAAAAGAAGGGGCGCGAGATCCCGGTGCTCCTGTCCAGCGATATCGCGCCCATCGTGCGGGAGGTCTCCCGGGCCAACGCAACGATCGTGCAAGCCTACGCGGCAGAGCCTGCCCGCAAGCAGCTCTTTGGCGTCGAGAGCCGGCTCCAAAGCTACGGCTATTCCAAGTCCTTGAAGACGGTCCTTTGCTATGGCGGCGTCACCAACATCCGCTATGAGCGGCTGTTCGAGACCATGATGTCCGGCCCGGTAGGCGGCATGATGGGGGCGATGTACTGGGGCGCCCACGTCGGCGTGGACAACATCGTCTGCTCCGATGTCGGCGGCACGAGCTTCGACGCGGGTGCCATCACGGGGGGCATACTCCCCATCAACCGCGAGCCCCCCTTCATGCAGATGTACGTAAACGTCCCCATGATCGACATCCAGTCTATCGGCGCTGGGGCGGGCACTTACATTCGCCTGGATCCCCAGACCAACCGCATCAAACTGGGGCCCGACAGCGCCGGCGGCACGCCCGGCCCGGTCTTCCAAGAGACCGGAAACGAGACGCCCACCATCGGCGACTGCAACATGATCCTGGGCATCCTGAACCCGGAGTACTACCTGGGCGGCCGCGTGAAGGTGAACAAGCAGAAGGCGCTCGAGGTGTTCAAGGAGAAGATCGCAGACCCCCTGGGCCTGGACGTCTACGTGGCCGCTGACCAGTGCCTGAACCTAATAAACGTGGTGATGCGCGAACACCTGGTGCGCACCCTGATGCTGGGGCACGACATCCGCGACTACGTGTTGCTAGGTTATGGTGGCGCTGGGCCCGTGCATCTCTGCGGATACGCGGGGGATGACCCGTGGAAGGGTGTCGCGACGGTGCCCTACGCGGCGGCTTTCTCGGCCTGGGGCGGTGCCTGCATGGACTACGCTCACCGGCGCCATCGCAGCGTTTCCGCCTTCGTCCCCTTCGGTGCTGACGAGGGGACGAAGATGTACGCTGCTGGAACCCTGAACTCAGCCTGGGACGAACTGGAGCAGCAGCTGGTGGCGGAACTGCTTTCGGAGGGGTTCTCCCGCGATCAGATCTCCCTTACCCCGATAGCCTACATACGCTACTACGGGCAGCTATACGATATCGAGGTAGCGTCGCCAACGCACCGCCTGAACACCGCGGCAGACGTGGACGCTCTGCTGGCCCGGTTCGAAGAGATCTTCACCAAGATGTACACCCTGGTCGCCAAGCCTCCGTATCCTAGCTACCTAATCAACGAGGTGGCCTACGTGGCCAAGGTAGCCACTCTGAAGCCCAAGCTCCAGCGGTTCGAGCTCGAGGGGAAGGAGCCCCGAAAGCAGGCGTTCAAAGGGAAGCGTCCCGTCTTCTATCGCGGCCGCTGGTACGATGCGAACCTCTACGAGATGGGGGAGTTGCGCGCCGGCAACGAGATCGACGGGTTGGCCGTCATCGAGGCGCCGAGCACGACGCTTTTCGTACCACCCAACTGGCGCGCCCGGTTCGATGAAACGGAGACCATCTGGCTAGAAAGGAAGGGCAGCTGAGATGTCCGCTCAGGCAGTAGGTGAACGCCTATCCCTCAAGGCGCAACTGGAAGAGAACGAGCGGCTCTACCGGGAGACTGGCCACCTCTTTGGCCTCAAGGAGCTCAAACGCAAACAGGAGGACCCCGGCACCTACGAAGCCGTTTATCAGATCCTCTTGAACATCCTCAACACCGGCTGGGCCGTGGGCTGCCAGGTCTCATCCTCTCCCATTGCCGTAGAGGGAGGCGACGCCATGTGGACGCTGAACCTCCCAACAGGCGAATGCGTCTGCACGTCCCGCGGCATCACGGGCCATACCGGGATGCTGGCATCTTTCGTGCGCTCCCTCATCGAAAATGACTACGAAGAGAGCCCTGGGATCCGCCCCGGAGACATCTTCGAGAACAACGACCCCCACTACGGCGATATCCACCCCATGGACTTCCACACCGCCATCCCCATCTTCTACCGGGATGAGCTGGTGGCCTGGGTGGTCTCCGTAACCCACGGCATGGACGTCGGCTGCGTCTTGCCCGGCTCCATCGGCTTCCTCAACCCCGACTGCTTCTCCGACGGCGTGCCCATCTGCATGGAAAAGATCGGCGAAAACGACCGCCACTACCCGTGGTACGAGAAGAAGATCAGATCTCGGACACGCGTGCCGGACTGGATCATGGCCGATGCGCGGGCCCGCCTGGCCGGAGCCTTCACCATCCGCCAACGGGTCATAGAGTTGATCGACAAGTATGGACTCGACTACTTCAAGGACGTCACCCGGGAGTACGTCGAGGACAGCCGGCGCTACGCCATCAAGCGCATCACGACGCAGGCGGTGCCGGGTCGCCTGCGCAAGTCTCAGTTCAAAGACCTGGCCATGAAGGGGAAGCGCGTCGTCTTGCCCAAGCAGGACGTGGATGTCCTCTTTAGCCTGCCTCTCGACATCACGATCACCGGTTCGGGGAAGCTGCAGGTGTCCTTTGATGGGGCCAGCGGCATAGTACCCTTCGGAGAGAACATCAACCCCATCGCCCTGTCCTCCGGCCTACTGAACGGCTTCTCACACATCGTCGGATTCGACATGTTCAGCAGCGGGACAACGTACGCCTGGGAGACGAAGACGCCGCCGCCCGGTTCTTGGGCCAATCCCTTCCCGGTGGATTACCACGCTGCCAGCGGCGTGGCCTGGGCCCCTGCCGTCATCTGGCTGAGCTCCCTCTACGAGATGATGACGCGCCCATACTACTGCCGCGGCTACCTTGAGGAGGTCGCAGCAGGCGCTGGCCATACCCTGACGGGCGAGTTCGCGGGCATGGGACAGTACGGGGTCTACGTGGTGGGCATGACATTGGAGCAGGCCTCCAACGGCGCTCCGGCAAGGGCCATCGCCGACGGCGAGAACAGCGCCTGGTGCATCTACACGCCGATGGCAGACTTCGGCAACGCCGAGGTGATGGAGCTTTGGTACCCCATCATGTACCTCGGCCGCAACATAGAGCCCGATTCCGGAGGATACGGCAAGTTCCGCGGCGGCCTCGGCCACACGGCCGTCTGGATGGTCAAGAACACCCAGGCCCTGGAGTACCAGGCCGGGGACGCCGGCATGAGGGACAAGGTCTTGGCCAACCACGGCATGTACGGCGCCTACCCGCGCTGGCCTGACCGCGGGAGCTATACCCTGGGCTCCAACGTGAAGGAGCTCATCGACCAGCGGCTGCCCTTGGTTCATGAGCGAGGCGATCCCTCGGACCCCGAGCTCCCAAAGCGGGTCAAGGGCGAGATCGTGGAGACTAACCTCAGCGTGCCCTTCGTTACGCCCCAGCCCCTGCGCGAATACGACCTCATCATTCACCACGTTTCGGGAGCCCAGGCGATGGGCGACCCGATCGAGCGTGACCCAGAGCTCGTGCGCAACGACCTCGACCACGGGTGGACCCGGCCATGGGTCGCAGAGAACATCTACGGCGTTGTCGCCCGGCAAGATCCGAAAACCAAGGAATGGATCATCGACGAGGAGGCGACCCGGCAACGCCGCCAAGCCATACGGGAGGCGCGCAAGGCTCGCGGCGTCCCGTTCCGCGATTGGTGGCGAGAGGAACGGAAAAAGGTGGAGGCCAAGGAGGGAATGGCTCAAGCCGTGCTGGACATGTGGCGATCGTCCATGTCCCTCTCGCCAGAGTACGCTGCTCAGATCAGGGCCTTCTGGCGGTTGCCAGATGACTTTGCTTTCTAGCAGCCGGATGGAGGTCCAGAATGACCGAATACGATATCCACGAGATCGAACAGCTGGTAGATGGCAAGCTTCCCTGGAGCCGGGTCCAGGAGATCATGAAGGCTCCCAAGGACGCCGCGCGTTTCGACCAATGGGTGTCCATCTTGCAGAAGCGGGTGCCGTGGCCAGAGAAGATCTTGCTGCCCCTCACGCCCCACCTCTTCATCGTGCAGAAGGACAACGCCCGCATCGTGAAGTGCACCTGCGGACACGAGTTCGGCGACTACAGGGTGAACTGGAAGCTCAACGCCCTCATATACGTCCGCGACACTGAAGAGAAGCTGGGCGAGGTGTACCGCGGCTGGGAGATGCCGGACCCGTCCTGGATGCAGCTTCGGGAGTACTACTGTCCGGGCTGCGGCAGTCAGCTAGAGGTGGAGGCAGTGCCCCGAGGGTGCCCACCGGACTTCGAGTTCCTGCCAGACCTCGATACCTTCTATTCGGAGTGGCTGGGACGGCCCCTGCCGGACCAAGTCGAATTCGCCGATAAGACCCTGGAAACGGTCCGCGAATGGGAGCTCTGAGGGCATAAGAAGGAGCTCGGCTGATGAGCAGGGCCCTGGGCGGGCTGAGGGTGCTGGATGCCACGACCCAGTTCTGGAGCGGCGTGGGCACTGCGCTGCTGGGGGATTTTGGCGCCACCGTCGTCAAGATCGAAATCCTCCCGGAGGCCAAGGAGGGGCGTTCCCTTCTCACCGATCGCGAGCCGCCGGCACCCTGGGACTACAAGTTCGAGCTAGCCAATCGCAACAAGCTTAGCCTGGCAGTGGATCCGCGTTCCCCCCAAGGCCGTGAGATCATCAACAGGCTGGCGCGCCGAGTCGATGTGTTTGCGACCGATCGGCCGGATTCGGAGCTATCGCAGTTCGGGTGGGACTACGAAGCCCTGGCCACGCAAAACCCGCGGCTCATCTACGTTCAGGGCTCCGGCTTCGGGCCTGTGGGCCCAGATCGGGATCTGCCTGCCCTAGACGAACTAGCAGCGGCGCGCACCGGTATGATGCCCATCCTTCCGCAGCCGGGCCAGCCGCCCGTCTACCACGGTGCCGGCCAAATGTACACGGCAGTCATGATGGCGTTCGGAGCCGCGGCTGCCTTGCACCACCGGGAGGAGACCGGCGAGGGCCAGCGGGTAGACGTCTCGCTGTTCGCCGGCAACATGTACGGAGCTAGTCTAGACATCCAGGCGTACCTGGCCATCCTGGGGGAACGCTTCCTCCATCCGGTCTCCCGGTTGGATGCTGGCAACCCCATGAGCGGCCCCAATTACCCGACGGCCGACGGCCGCTGGATAACCCTGACCATGCCCGACACGGACCGCTACTGGCCCGCGTTCTCGCAGGTGGTAGGCCTTGCTTCCGACGACCCTCGCTTCGATACCCATGAGAAGCGGTGCGGGGAAAATCGGCTGGAGCTGATACGGTACTTGGATGAGACCTTCCGCACACGGCCGGCACAGTACTGGAAGGAGATATTTCTCGAGCGCGGTCTCTCGGCGGACTCCATCGAGGACTATTCCTATCCGGCTAATGACCCTCAGGCCTTTCGCAACCACTATATCCTCCGCCTCCAGGACGCGAGCCTAGGCGAAACCAAGATGCTAGGGTTCCCTATCTACATGAGCGAGACCCCGGCGCGTCTTGATCGCACTGCGCCCGCCCTTGGCCAACACACGGCGGACATCCTCCACGAATGGTTAGAGTACACGGAGGACGAAATCGCAGCACTGGAGGAAGCCGGTGTCATCGCCTAGGACGGAGAGCAGCGCCCCCACCGCGCACGCTCTTAGGGGTGTGCGGGTGATAGACCTCACCATGTGGTTCCAAGGCCCGGTAGCGGCCCAACTGTTGGCCGACCTTGGCGCTGAGGTTATCCATTTCGAGAGGCCCCAAGGGGGTGACCTGGGTCGTGGCGTGCGCTCAATAAAGGCGCTACCAGTGGGCGACTGGAACCAGTACTTCGCCGTGATCAACCGCAACAAGAAAAGCATGGCCGTAGACCTCAACAAGCCTAGCGGCCGAGAGATAATGTACCGGCTAGTCGAGCGCTCGGACGTTTTTCTTTCCAACGTCACCCTGGAAAACCTCGAGCGCTGGGACGTGACATATGACCGGCTGAGGCAGATCAACCCACGCTTGATCTATGCCGTTTGCACCGGGTACGGCTTCCGGGGCCACGTCACCCGCCCATCCTTCGACCTGACGGTTCAGGCGCTAACGGGCATCATGGCCCGCCTGGGCGAGCCCGGGCAGCCACCGATATACCTTGGAATGGGATCCGGCGACGCAATGGGCGGTCTCATGGCGGCGCTGGGCATACTCCTGGCGCTGTACGCCCGCCGGCACACAGGCCGCGGACAGTTTATCGACGCCTCCCTCTACGGCGCGCAGCTTTTCCTCGCCGCGCCCACCCTGCAAGGATACCTGGCTACGGGCGACGACTTCTTCTCGAAACAGAGGTCCCGGCGTGACGTCCTGAACCCCCTCTGGAATACGTACCCCGCCGCAGACAAGTGGTTATTCCTCTGCCTACAGAACACCGACGACAACTGGAGACTCCTTTGCCAGGCGCTTGGGAACGAACGCCTGGCGGACGACCAGCGGTTCGCCACGGCCGAAGCGCGCCGGCAAAACGCCCAGACCCTCGTCGATACGCTGGACGGTCTCATCCGGGAACGGACGGCGGCCGAATGGTTGGAGCGATGGCGACCTCTCGGCATCCCGGCCAGCAGCATCAACAACCTCAAAGACCTCTCCGAAGACCGACAGGCCTGGGAGAACAAGTACCTGGTGACCGCCTTTAGCCCGGAGGTGAACCGCGAGGTGATGGTCCGGGGGCTGCCAGTTACCTTCAGTAAGACGCCGGCGAGCGTCCGCAGCCTTGGGCCAGAGCTTGGGCAACACACGGAAGAGGTGCTCGTCGACGTCTTGGGTTACTCTTGGGACGACGTCATCAGGTTGAAGGAAGAAGGGACCATTCTATGATGTCAGGCAACGTTTGGGCGTGGAGGTGAAGATGAAGACGGCGAAACGGATCCCCATCGTGCAAGGGGTTTTCGAAGAGACGCCAGAGGGGCCCCGGCTCCTGGGTTCCCGCTGCCACGGTTGCGGCGTGTCCTACTTCCCGCGGACACCGGTTTGCCGGAATCCGAACTGCGACGATAAGCGGGTGGAGGACATCTACCTGAGCCCCAGGGGCACGATATGGACGTACACAATACAGTACTTCAAACCGCCGCTGCCGGCGCGCTTTGACGAGCCGTTCCAACCTTACGGTGTGGCCATGGTGGACCTCCCGGAGAAGATACGAGTGTTGGGTATGGTGAGCACCGACACACCCGAGAACTTGCGAATCGGTCAAGAGGTCGAACTGGTGATCGAGCCAGCCTACCACGACGAGGAAGGCAACGAGGTGGTGACGTGGAAGTTCCGGCCTCTCTGATGGGTCAACCGAAGGAGCGCGGGTCGAAAGGCGAGGAGGAGCCACGATGAGGGAGGTAGCCGTAATCGGCGTGGGGATGCACCCCTGGGGGAAGTTCGATGACAAGCCGTTGAATCTCATGGTGCGAGAGGCCGTTGACGCCGCCCTTAAGGACGCCGGCGTCAACTGGCGGGAGATCCAAGCCATCTCTTCAGGAAGCTCCCGATTCTCTGGCGGATTTGGCTGGGGCCTCAACGGGAACGAAATTGGGATCGATATTGGCATGACCGGCGTGCCGGTCTACAACTTGTCGGCCGGCTGCGCCGCGGGCGGCCACGCCTTCAACGTGGCCTACATGCTGGTGGCCACGGGGCAGGCAGACATCGTTCTGGCAGTGGCGGGGGAGAAGATGCCGCGGGGGTTCTTGCCCCTCTCCGGTAACGAGGCCGATCCCTTGGACATCCAGTACCTCCAGTTCGCCTGCGCTGGCATGACGGGTCCATCCTTCTGGGCCATGCTGACCCGCCGGCGAATGGAGATTTACGGCACCACGGAGGAAGACCTGGCGACGATCGCTGTGAAGGCCCACAAGAACTCGGTGCACAACCCCTACGCCCGCTACCGCCGTGAATACACCATGGAAGAAATCCTGAACTCGCCCATGGTCTGCTACCCCCTGCGGCTCTACGAGATCTGCCCGGTCAGCGACGGAGCAGCGGCAGTGGTCCTGTGTTCAGCCGAAGAGGCCCGCAAACGCACCACGACCCCGGTCTGGGTGGCCGCCAGCGTGATCGCGACGTCCCTTTTCGGAGACGGCACGCCGAAGGGGGTCTCGGCAGTGGCGGCGCCAGAGCACGCCGAGCACAGCGAGGTGACGGAAGCAGTCAAGCGGGCCTTTGCCGCCGCCGGCATGGGCCCGGAGGATCTGAGCTTCCTCGAACTTCAGGACAACACCCCCTACTATGAGCTCTGTTTCCCTGAAGAATGGGGGTTCGTCGAACCTGGCCAGATGGAGTCGCTTCACCGGGCGGGAGAAACCACGCCTGTGGGCAGACTGCCGATAAACCCCAGCGGTGGCTTCCAGTCCTTCGGAGAGGCCACAACGGCGCAGGGGTTGTTCCAGATCTGCGAGGTCACCTGGCAGTTGCGCGGACAGGCAGGCGGCCGGCAAGTGCCCAACGCCAAGGCTGGCCTGGCCCAGGTGATCGGCCTTGGCGGTAACGCCACGGCCAGCATTCTCAAGAGGTAAAGCGACTTATGGCGTGCCCGAGATTTCCGGCGCTAGGTCTGTGCCGGCCTTGGCTGCCGGCCGATTGCGGGGAACGCTGACGGGCGACAGTGGCGGCCGGGGGCTAGGACGGTGGCGATCCTTTCCTTGCGTGACATATGGCGAAGCTTCGGCGGCATCCATGCCCTGCAAGGGGTGAGTCTAGACGTTGAGCCGCAGCAAATATACGGCATCATCGGCCCCAACGGCGCCGGCAAGACCACCCTCTTCAACTGCCTCTCTCGGATCTACGATCCCGACCGCGGCTCCATCGTGTTCGAGGGGCGGAACCTTCTGAAATGCCGGCCCCATCAGGTCGTGTCCACAGGGATAGCTCGGACCTTCCAGAACGTGAGCCTGTTTCCTTGGATGACCGTGTTGGAAAACACCATGATGGGGGCCCACTGCTTCATGCCCAAGAACCCGCTTCTGGCCATGGTGCGCTGGCCAGGGGTCATCCAAGCCGAGCGACGGGCGCGGGCCAAAGCGGAGGCGGTTCTGGATGAGCTGGGGTTGGGACCCGTGGCCCATCGGTTCGCAGGCCTGCTTCCGTTTCCCGTCCAGAAGCGCGTCGAGCTGGCCAGGGCCCTCATGTCCTCTCCTAAATTGCTCATGCTGGACGAGCCGGCAGGTGGCCTCAATCACGAGGAGGTACGGGAACTCGCAAATCTCATCCAGCGCATACGGAAGGAACGCGATCTGACGATTCTTCTCGTGGAGCACCACATGAACCTCGTGATGGGCATCTCCGATAGGGTCTGCGTTCTGGACTTCGGCCGCAAGATCGCAGACGGGACGCCGGCCGAGGTGCAAAAGGATCCAGCGGTGATCAAGGCGTACTTGGGCACATCGGGCGAAGGACACGCGGCATGACTCCGGAGGCCCCCGCAACCCAGCGAATCGCCCTGGAGGTGAGGAATGTCTACGCCTCCTACGGCCCGATCCGAGCCCTTCACGGCATCAGCCTCCAGGTGCCCGAGGGGTCAGTGGTCGCCCTTTTGGGAGCCAATGGGGCTGGGAAATCGACCACCCTGCGAGTCATCTCAGGTATGATACGTCCCACTTCGGGGACCATACAGCTATGGGGAGAGGAGATCAGCGGCCGCAGCGCCAGCGGCCTGGTGCGCCACGGCATGGTCCACGTTCCCGAAGGCCGGCAGATCTTCGGGGAACTTACCGTGGAGGAAAACCTGCGCATCGGGGCTTTCACCCGGCCTTGGCGGAACGATACGAGGCGGGACATGGCGGAGGTGCTAGAGCATTTCCCGGTGCTTGCCGAACGCCGCAAGCAGCGTGCTGCCACCCTCTCCGGAGGTGAGCAGCAGATGCTGGCCATCGCGCGGGCGCTAATGGCCAAACCGCGGCTGCTGCTGCTCGACGAACCCTCGCTCGGGCTGGCGCCGATGGTCGTTGAAGAGATTTACAAGATCATCCGCACCCTCAATCATGAGCGCCAGATGACCGTCCTACTGGTGGAGCAGAACGCCGCCGTGGCGCTTGACGTGGCACACTACGCCTACGTGCTGGAAGTGGGGCGAATAGCTGTGGCTGGCACGCCCGATGAACTGCGGGACAACGAGGACGTGCGCCGAAGCTATTTGGGGTACTGAGGAACATGGACTGGAACACCTTTGTTCAGCAGATAGTGTCGGGAATGATGACGGGGAGCATCTACGGGGTGCTGGCCCTCTCCTTGGTGATGATTTTCCAGTCAACCCAGATGTTCAACTTCGGGCAGGGAGAGATGGCCACCTTCACCACGTACCTGGGTTGGGCCCTTATGATCCACATGCCGTATGGGGCTGGCTTTGTGCTGGCGGTGGGCCTCGCCTTCCTCCTAGGCGCGGCGCTGGAGCGGGGGCTTATACGTATGGTGGAGGGTAAACCGCCCATGAACGCGGTGATCATCGGCCTGGGCCTGTTCCTCGCCTTCAACTCCCTGAGCGGAAGTATCTGGGGATCGAACCCGAAGACCTTCAGCCAGCCCTTCAGGGGTGGGCCAATCGACATCTTCGGGATCTTGATCTCGCGGCACAACCTGTATCTCTTCGTTGTGGCGATGATCCTGACGGCCATCGTCTACGTCCTGTTCCAGCACACCAAGCTAGGGCTGGCGATGCGAGTCACCGCTTACAATCGCGAGGCGGCGGAGCTAATGGGGGTCCCCACCGGCCTGATGCTCATGGTTGGGTGGGGCCTAGCTGCAGCCTTGGGAGCTGCCGCAGGGATGCTGGTGGCACCCATCATCACCCTCTCGCCCGGGATGATGTTTACGCCCCTGTTGTTCGGATTCGCGGCGGCGGTGCTAGGAGGGCTCGACAGCGCCCCCGGCGCCGTTATCGGGGGCCTCATCGTCGGGGTGACCCAGAATCTGGTCGGCGTGTACCTCGACGATTGGGTGAACTTCCTGCATATGCCCTTCGACATCAAGGAGGCGAACCAATACCGGGACATCGTGGCGATGGCGCTGATCCTAGGCGTGCTGGCCATTAGGCCGCGGGGCATATTTGGCCGGCCAGCGGTGCAACGAGTGTGATGAACCGCCAGATCCGGTCCTGGGCTCCTACCCCTGCGGAGATAGCCGGTCTTATCTTCGCTCTGTACTTCTTCGCCTTTATCGGTGGCGTCAGCGTTCCGAATCTCATCTCTCACCTGGCGAAAGGTGAGGCGTCGGCGGGCCTGAGCGAGTTGACGGATGCGCCCCATGGCGTGGCCGCGGTGGCAGCGGCTAGCGGGGCCATTCTGGCGGGGATGATTCTGAGCCGCCTGGTGCAGCTGAAGAGCAGTCATGCGGCCAAAGGCCAGTGGGTCTGGCTTCTGATCATGCTGGGGCTCGCCGTAGCCGCCCCGTTCGTAGCCGAAGACGATTTCCGAACCAGCCAGATGGCGGTGGCGGCCTACACCGCAGTTGCGCTCCTGGGCCTCAACCTCCTGACCGGATACACGGGCCAGGGCTCCATTGGTCACTCGGCCTTCATGGGCATCGGGGGTTACGGCACCGCCATCCTGGTTCATGAATGGGACGTAAACATCACTCTGGCTGTCATAATCGCCACCCTCGCTGCTGCCTTGGCCGGGCTACTCATCGGCATTCCGGCCTTGCGGCTGAGCGGACCCTACCTCGCTATCGCCACCTTGGGCTTGGCCGTGGTGTTCACGCCGGTGATGAAACTAGAGGAGCTCTCCAGCATCACCGGCGGGCGCGGCGGCATCAACCTTTTCACTAGATCATTCGGTCCGCCGGTGGACTGGGGATGGCTAACTGACGCGCGGTGGTACTACTTGCTGACGATGCTGTCATTGGGCGCTGGCGTCTTACTGATGAGCAACCTCTTGGGCTCGGCCGTGGGAAGGGCCTTCCGAGCAGTCCGGGACAACGAGCTAGCCGCTGCTGCTACGGGCGTCAATGTGCCGGCTACGAAGCTGGCCGCCTTCGCCATCAGTTCGGCCTACGCTGGCTTCGCGGGGGCCTTTCTGTTCATCATCGGCAACCGGTTTGTGTCTCCGGACTCCTTCTCCGTGCTGATGTCGATCGAGCTCTTGCTGGCCATGGTTATCGGCGGGATGGCATCTATTCCTGGTTCTCTGATCGGCGCCTTCTTCTTGGTTTACGTATACCGGGAGGGGCTGGAAACCGTGTCAGTGGACACCGAGCAAGGCTCTGACACCTACTTGGTGCTGGTGGGCCTGCTTGTGGCGGCGGTGGCGCTGTTGCGGAACGGCTGGGTGAACGCCCAGATCCGGCGCCTCGGCCCAGTGCTACACCCACGCCTCGGAACCGTCGTGCTGAGCGTGGCCCGTTTGGCCGCCATCGGTGTGCTGGCCTTCATTTTCGCCTGGGTCTTCCGCGCCGTGACAGCCGATCTCCAATTGGTGACGCTCCGCGGTGCCATGGCCGGGGCGTTCTTGATACTCATCGTGCTCTTTCTCCCCACCGGACTCATCGGCTTTGTAGGCATGCTTAGGGAACTCACGTGGCGCGGCTTGTTAGGTCTGGCCAGCCATGTCCTGGGGGCGCCTGAAGGACGGGAACCCGTTGAGGAGGCTGAAGCGGTTGCCACGGCCAGCCACTAAAGGGCAGAGAGAAGCGAACAAAGCAGAGAGAGCACAAGCTAAGGAGGTCTACAATGGCGGAGCAAAAGGACTATTTCGTCGCCCTCACTGAGTGCCACATGTTCGGCGACATATCGGAGCTGATGTACTACCCAGATGTCCGCCGGTGGTGGCAGAGCGTCGAGGGGGTGATGCGGGCCTGGTCTGGGCGCAGCCTGCTGCAAGGGGAGTTCCCGGCGCCTAGGGCAGAGAACCTCATCAAGTACATGGACGAGGCAGGCGTGGACGTGGCCTTTGCCCTCCGAGAGCCGATGATGGACGTCTTCGGTGGAGCCGCCTGCATGTCCACCAACGGCTTCATCCTCAAGGAGATCGAGCCCTATCCCGACCGTATGTACCTGGAATGCAACGTGGGTCCGGTCCTGCGCCGGGGCGTAAAGCACGCCATCTGGGAACTCGAGTACCTGGTCAAGGAGCGAAACGCCAAGCTCTGTAAGGTCTACCAGCCCGAGGACATCGGCCCGCTAAACGACGAGCGGATGTGGCCTTTCTACGCCAAGGCCTCCGAGCTGGGTATCCCCCTCACAATCCACACGGGTCAATCGTACGTCGTGCCCCAGCCCAGCAAGTACACTCTACCGATCCAGCTGGACGATATCCTCCTGGATTTCCCAGACTTGAAGATCATCGCCTACCACATGGGCTGGCCCTACCACGAGGAGCTCATCGGCCTAGCGGCGAAACACCCCAACCT
>DAOUAG010000220.1:0-2856 GCA_034433815.1 Dehalococcoidia bacterium
CTGCTCTTGGCGCTGATCGCGGTGGTCTGTATCGCCGCGTTAACGGCGTTGGGTCTGGCCATATCGGGCACCTTGGGCAGCGTTACCGGCTCGCTCTAGGCGGGTCGGGAGAGGCCCCGCATGGGGCCCCAAAGACGCCGGCCGCGCAGCTTGTGGCCGGCCAGCAGGTGAGCGGGGGTCGCGCGCCGGAGAGGCGGCGGCCCCCACGCCGGCTTGTAGCGACAGCGGAGGGAAGGGGGAACACGAAGTGACCAAGAGAGTTCCGAGAAGGCGACACGGCCGGGGCGAGCGGGGGCAAAGCCTGGTCGAGTTCGTGCTGGTGCTCCCCATCTTTCTCCTCCTCCTTTTCGCCATCATCGACTTCGGCATGGGGTTCCATGCCTGGATCACGGTGACCAACGCGTCGCGGGAAGGGGCCAGGATAGGTGTGGTGGGGGCAAGCGAGACTGAGATCGTGAACAAGGTCATGTCCAGCGCTTCGTCCCTCGACCCGGGCAAGCTGTCAGTGACTGTGACGAACGCGCAAGGCGCCTCCGGTGATCCTATCACAGTAGACGTCTCTTATCAGTATGACCTGATTACGCCCCTTTCCAACATATTGACCCTTGTGGGCGGAGGAGGCATCGGATCGTCGCTGACCTTCACGGCCAAGACTGAGATGAGACTGGAGTAAGGGGGCTCGCCATGTCCAACGCCTCAACGATTCGAAACGGATGGGCAACCGGGGCCGAGCGTGGCCAGGTACTTGTCCTGTTCACGCTGGTCCTGGTGGTGATCTGCGGTTTCGCGTCTTTGGCCATAGATATCGGCCTGTTCTTTCATGAGAGGCAACGCGTACAGAACATGGTGGATGCTGCCGCTCTAGCAGGCGCTCAAAACCTGCCTGACGATGGGCCTGGGGCGCTGGCCGCGGCCCAGGCCTACGCTGCAGCTAACAACGGGGGCGCTACCGCAGCGACGGTTGACATCACGTTTCGCTGTCTGGTGGGAGATCGCAACGCGGACGGGTTGCCTGACTCCGGCGACGTCCCTGCGGTGTGCGACCCCGGCGCCGGCTCTTCGTTCAACTGCAACAACGGTTTGTGCGTAGCCCAGTGTGACGTCAACCAGGGGGACAAATGCAACACGATTGTTGTTAGCGGCAACAAGGACGTACCCTTCTACTTCGGGCCTGTCCTTAGCTTGCTTGGCGGCAGCGAGTGTTTCTTCTCCCAGTGCCCTACGGGAGCCATTAGAGCCGCCGCATGCAAGGGCGCGTGCGGGGGGGCACCCACAGCGCCTCTGGACGTGATTGAGATCATTGACCGGACGCTGAGCATGTCACAAACCGATCTGGACAACGCAAAGAATGGCGCCAGAGCGGTCCTCAATCTGTTCAATCCCGAAAAGCAACGGGTGGGTCTGGGCACCTTGCCGCAAAGCCCTCCAGGCAACGATTGCGTCTCCGTGAGGGCCAACGAGGAGCCTGGAAACTGGGTCATCACCGACCTTAGCGACAACTACAAGAACGCCGACGGCACCCTTAATCCGTCGGCTGAAATCGTCAGCAACATCAACTGCCTCCAGTTGGCTTACCAGTTTGGTCTTCAGACCAATCTGGGCACCCCTGTGAAGGAGGCCAAGGAAAGGCTTATCGCCACCGGTCGGCCGGACACGAAGTGGGGGATCATCCTCATGACGGACGGTGAAGCCAACGTGTGGCCCGCGACGAGTTCAGGTTACTTGAGTTGCGCGGCCAATACACCCGTTACCAGCGGCAGCGGCGATAACAACGGTTTCGAGCAGACGCCCGGCAATGCATGCGCGGACGGCGGGGGCGTGGCCGCCGATATCAATAGCGGCACCAGCACCAGTACATCATGCAGCAACAGTGGGAAAGACCGCCACATCTTCTACAACTACAACATCCCTGACCCGGGTTCGGCTCCCATCAGAGGTATCCAGGTTCGCCTGGACGCACGGGTGGACTCTGCTTCCGGCACCAGGCAGTTGTGCGTGGAACTCTCCTGGAACGGCGGGGCGAGCTGGACTTCGGCCAAGACTACGGCCAATTTGGGAACTTCCGAGCAGACGTATGTCCTGGGCTCCTCACAAGATACCTGGGGCCGCACCTGGTCCCCATCAGATTTGACCAACGGCAACTTCAGGATTCGCGTCACCAGCGTCGGCAGCAGCACCTCGCGAGACTTCTATTTGGACTGGGTTGCTGTGGCCGTTTACACGGCTAGTGGCACGAGCGCCAAGGGGCCGTGCGACTACGCGGTGGAGCAGGCGACGCTGGCCAAAGCCTTGGACCCGGCTATCGAGATCTTCACGATTGGATTCGGCATCGCTGGCGCCACGTGCCGGTACGAGCTGCCGGGTTCCCCCTGGGCCGGTAAGACGGCAGCCGAGGTACTGGCGGCCATGGCCACAGACTCGGCCGATGAGTGGGGTCACTGCAACACGTCCTCTGCGATCGCGCAGGAGAACGCCGACGGCGATCACTTCTTGTGCGAGGCGAGGAGTGGCGACCTGGAACCGATCTTCAAACAGGCTGCCGAGACTCTTGCCGGCGGTGCCCGCCTCATCTCCTTGCCAGATTAGGGTAGGCCCGTAACGTTACCCGCCTCCGCGTCATCATTATCTTGTGGCAGGAGATATCGTAGGGGCGATACGCCCCACCGCCCTCGCACCGATTAAGTAGAGGTACCGGGAAGGGGAGAAAAGATGCTTAAGAACGCTACCATTAGCGGCAAGGCTGACCGCCTTAGGCTAGTCCTGGGACTAATGCTGGGCGCACTCGCAGCGGTTCTCGTGGCCGTCTTCATGATCCAGGCCAAAGGGGAGGACTCCGGCGGACAGATTTCCGGGGAG
>DAOUAG010000221.1:0-2355 GCA_034433815.1 Dehalococcoidia bacterium
CACGCCCTCGTAAGAGCCGATGAGGCCGATGGTGCCCCGCAGATCGCTCCGCCAGCCGATGCCCATGAGGAGGGGCCAGTGCCGGCTCTCCACACCCACTATCTCGCTGCGGGGAAACGTCCGCAGGAAGAGGAGCCCGAAGGCGAAGGTCACCCGCTCGTCCGTGACCTCCACGTAGGAGTTCTCTCGCGTGGCCCCGCCCAGAAGCAGCAAGGGCCGCCACAGCGGGTCGATGCGGATGGCAAAACGCATGCCGCCTTACCTCGCTCCGGCCCTCAGACGGCCACAGGAAGGTCGATCCTCTGGCGGCGCACCTCCGCCATGATACGCTCGCCGGTAGCGGCGTCCGGTTCAACCAGGGGGAGGCGCAGGCCCCCCACCCGGAACCCTATGCCGTTCAGGGCATGCTTGATGGGAATGGGGTTCGTCGCCGCCGTCATGAGGGTCGTCATCAGGGGCAGCAGCCGGCGGTGTATCCGCGCCGCCTCTTCCACACGGCCGCCCAGGTACGATTCGATGAGCTGCCGCATCTGGTTCCCCACCAGATGCGACACCACGCAGATGACGCCGTAGCCGCCGATGGATAAGAGGGGCAGCGTCATCTGGTCGTCACCGCTCCACACTCGGAACCCCTCCGGCGC
Organism: Dehalococcoidia bacterium; assembly: GCA_034433815.1. Lineage (GTDB taxonomy): Bacteria > Chloroflexota > Dehalococcoidia > SM23-28-2 > RBG-16-64-32 > DAOUAG01. The sequence goes on from DAOUAG010000221.1 coordinate 642, forward strand.
GTCCTCGATGATGCGAGCCATCTGCACCAGGTCCCCAGAGGCCTCCTTGATGCCGACGATGTTGGGGATCCGGGCCAAGCGCAACGTCGTCTCGGCCGTCACGTTTACGCCGGTGCGGCCGGGGATGTTGTACAGGATGCAGGGCAACGACGTGGCCTGGGCGATGGCCTCGAAGTGCCGGAACAACCCTTCCTGCGTAGGCTTGTTATAGTACGGGGCCGTCAGCAGGAGTCCATCAACGCCGGCCCGTTCCGCCTCCCGAGTCAGCTCCACGCTCTCCGCCGTGTTATAGGTGCTGGTGCCGGCGATGACGGCTCCGCGGGAGCCGACGGCCGACTTCACCTCGGCGAAGAGCCGCACCTTCTCCTCGTGGGAGAGGGTGGGTGCCTCCCCCGTCGTGCCGGCTACAACGACGCCGTCGCTCCCGGAGTCCAGCAAAGCCACGGCCAAGCGCTTGGCCTGGGCATAGTCCACGGCGCCCTTCTCGTCGAAAGGCGTCACCATAGCCGTCAGCAGGCGTCCGAGCTCCATGGGGCACCTCCGCTAAGGTCGCATTCCCGAGGCGTGCAAGAATGATAGCACATCCCTCTTACCCAAGCGTGCTGGATGATCCAACTAGACCAGGTTGCGGGCGATGAGCTCCTCGGCGATCTGGATGGCGTTCAGTGCCGCGCCCTTGCGCAGGTTATCGCTCACCAGCCAGAAGGCGATGCTGTTGGCGCGGGAGGCATCCTGCCGGATCCGCCCCACAAAGGTCTCGTCCCTCCCCGCGCTGGTCCAGGGCATCGGATATAGGTTCACTGAGGGCTCGTCCTGCACCACCACGCCCGGCGCCTCCCGCACGATGTTGTAGAAGTCCTCGGCAGTAATGGGTCGGCTGAACTCCACGTGCACCGCCTCCGAATGCCCCACAAAGACGGGCACCCGGACGCAGGTGGCCGAGATCTGCAAGTCCGGGGCGTGGAGGATCTTCTTCGTCTCGTTGATGATCTTCCACTCCTCCTTGGTGTAGCCGCTGCCCAGGAAGACGTCGATGTGCGGCAGGAGGTTGAAGGCGATCTGGTGGGGATAGACGTGGGGGCTGGTAGAGTTGCCCTCAAGGACGTGCCGCGATTGCTCCGTCAGCTCCCGCATGGCGGCGGCGCCGGTGCCTGAGACCGACTGGTAAGTGTCCACTATGATGCGCACCATAGGGTTCACTTTGTGGACCGGCCACAGCACCTGGCACAGGGGCGTCGTCGGGCAGTTGGGAATGGAGATAATGCCCTTGTGCCACTCCACGTCCGCCGCGTTCACCTCCGGCACCACCAGCGGCACATCAGGCTCCATCCTCCAGGCAGAGCTGTCGTCGATGACGATGGCGCCCGCCTTTACCGCGGCAGGAGCCAGCGTGCGCGAGACCTCCGTGGTGGCCGAAAAGAAGGCCAGGTCGCACCCGGCGAAGGACTTGGGCGTCGCCTCCTCCACCTCGCACTCCCACTCTCCTACGGTCAACTTCTTGCCGGCGGAACGCGACGAGGCCAGGAGACGCAGCCCCTTAATGGGGAAGTTCCTCTGCAGAACGATCTTCAGGAACTCTTGGCCGACCAGGCCCGTGGCGCCAACGACCGCGACGTTGTACTGCTTAGCCATCCCCTTCATCCCCTACTGAACTCGTGCCCTCCATCCAGTAGCGAAATCTTAGCCGATTCCGGTCTTGCCGGCCACCCCCGTA
>DAOUAG010000222.1:0-1524 GCA_034433815.1 Dehalococcoidia bacterium
ACGGTGCCTGTGCGCGGCTCAGAGAGGGTCACCCGCGTGCGCCTCCTGCAGCGCCTCCCGGAGGGCTCCCCCTATATCCCAGGCACCACGGTCAAGGGCGCCATCCGTACGGCCCTGCTCATCGCCCTTGCCAGCGCCGACCGCCGCCTTCTGGATGCCGTCCCAGGCGACCAGGGGGACCCGCGAAGGGCGGCGCGAGCGCTGGAGGAGAGGGCCTTCGCCGTCCGGTTCCCGGACCGCGGCGGTACCTTCGAGAATCGAGACCTCAACCGGGCCATCAGGGTCTCGGATTTCCTGCCGGTGGGTGCGACGCCCACGGCCTTCGTGAGCATGAGCGCATACAGGTTGGGCGGCGCCGCCGGCCGGGGTGGGCGCATCCCCATCTGGTGCGAGGCTGTCGAGCCGGGCGCCCGCTTCCGTGGCACCATCTCCATCGAGCAGGATTCGCCCCTCTGGGACGCCATCGCTCCCGACCGGCGAACGCCGTTACAGGGGCTGTTCCGGACTTGGGACAGTGTCGCCCGCACGCTGATCGATGCCGAGGCTGCGGCCTGGGCGCGGGAAAGCCAGCCCGTGGCCCAGTTCCTCAAATCGCTGAAGCAGCGTGCCGGGCATCTCGCGGTACTCGGTTGGGGCAGCGGCTGGCGATCGAAGACCATAGGTCTGCTCCTGGATGAGCGGAAGCTGGTTGAAGTGGCCCAGCGCTACGGGCTGCGTCGCTGGCAGGGACGGGACTTCCCGCGCCGCTTTCCCATAACGCGAAAGCTGGCGGCCATGCCCAACGGCGGTCTCGTGCCTCCCGGATGGGTCGCGGTGAGGGCCCAGCAGCAGGGCTAGAACCGATGGCTGATCCGGAGCTGGCCCGCCTGGAGATTCCCGTGCGTTGGGAATCGGCAACCCCCTCCGGGCACCCCGGCCGCGCCCTGAACGCCTGGTTCTACGGAGAAATAGCCCGGCGCGACGAGGCCCTGGCCGATGCCTTGCACTCCATGCAAAGGTTCAAGCCGTTCACCGTCGCCCTGGCCGCGCAGACGGAGGGGCTGGCCCTGGTGATCACCGCCTGCCGGGAAGTGGCCCCGCGCGTCCTCGCCATCGCCCAGGGGTGCGATCGGCTGCTACTGGACGGCCGCTGGTTGCTGGCCTCTGGCCAACCCCGAATCCAGTCCGAAACCTTCGCCGAGCTGGCCACGCGCTGGCTCCTGGGCGACGGTAAGACGATCCCGGTGCGGCTGGAGTTCCTTTCGCCCACCACCTTCCACTCGCGGGGGCGGACCCTGCCCCTGCCGGTGCCCGATCTGGTCTTCGGCGGGCTATTGGAACGTTGGCAGGCCTGGTCCGGGATCGATCTGGGAGAGGGAGCAGCCCTCACTATAGCGGAACACGCGGCCCTGCGCCGCCACCGGCTGTGGACGGAGATGGTGCAGATGGAGGGGCGTCACACGGCCTTCCGTGGCTACGCCGAGTTCACCCTGATCGGGCCCGACCCAGCCTATGCCGGGCTCCTGGCCTTGCTCGCGGCCTTCG
>DAOUAG010000223.1:0-2488 GCA_034433815.1 Dehalococcoidia bacterium
CGGCGGAGTTGCCGTGACCGACGGTCTGGACGGCCTGGCGGCGGGCACAGCGGGGATCGCCTACGCCGCCTTCGGTGGCATCGCCCTGTCCCAGGGCCAGGACTACCTCGGTGCCTTCTGTTTCACCGTGGCAGGCGCTTGCTTAGGCTTTCTCTGGCACAACTCCTACCCAGCCCGAGTCTTCATGGGAGACTCTGGGGCCCTAGCCCTGGGTGGAGGGCTAGCCGTTGTGGCCTTCATGACAGGCCAGTGGCTCCTCCTGCCCGTCATTGGTCTGGTCTTCGTGCTCGAAGGCCTGTCAGTCGGGCTTCAGATCGGGTACTTCCGGCTGACGGGCGGCCGGCGGCTCTTCAAGATGGCGCCCCTGCACCACCACTTCGAAAAAGCCGGCTGGAGCGAGGTCCAGGTGGTACAGCGATTCTGGCTGATAGGCGCCCTGGGCGCGGCCCTAGGCGCCATCCTGGCGCTGGAGGTATGACCATGGGCGTCACCCAACTCTCGCGCCTCGATCTGGCCGGACGCCGGGTGACGGTGGTCGGGCTCGGCATCGAGGGCGTCGACCTCGTGCGCTACCTCGCGCGCCGGGGCGCCGAGATCACCGTTTCCGACGCCAAGCCCCGCGAGAAGCTGGCTGCGAGGATCGAGGAGATCGACGGGCTGCCGGTGCGTCTGTCGCTAGGGGAGAATCGTCCAGAAGACATCCTGCAGGCTGAGGCGATTTTCGTTTCCCAAAGCGTCCCTTTGGACCTACCAGCACTGCGTCGGGCTACGGAGCGGGGCATCCCCGTGGGTTCGATGCTGGGGCTTTTTCTGGAGCTCTGTCCGGGCCCCATCGTTGGCATAACGGGCTCCAGCGGCAAATCTACCACAACGGCCCTGGTAGGGCAGATGTTCGAGGCAGACGAGCGACCGGTGTTTGTAGGGCGCAACATCGGCGTGGGCCTTTTGGATCACCTGCCGACGCTGCGGCCTTACACCTGGTCCGTCTTGGAGATAAGCCATACCCAGCTCCAACTGGTGGAGCGCAGCCCCCACGTGGCCGCAGTGCTCAACATCACGCCAAACCACCTGGACCGCTTCTCCTGGGAAGACTACCGGAGGCTCAAGGGCAGGCTGATCGCTTATCAGACGTCCCTCGACGCCGCTGTCCTCAACTACGATGACCCCGAATCCGCGGCGCTGCGGGGTACGACTTCGGCGCGCGTCCTCTGGTTTAGTCTGGGGCCCAGGATCCCGGGCGATGGGGTGGTAGTGAAGGACGGTTGGGCCGTCCTGCGCATGGGCCGCCTGCGGGAGCGGCTGTTCCCTTTGAGCGCCCTCAGGCTGCGGGGCCGCCACAACCAGGCCAACGCGGTGGCAGCGGCCGCCATCGCCGCCGCCTGCGGCGTCTCCCCGGAAGCCATCGCTTGCGCCGCAGAGAGTTTCAGCGGCGTGCCTCACCGGTTGGAGCTGGTGGCGGAGGCCGAAGGCGTGCGCTATTACAACGACAGCATCGCCACGACGCCGGAGCGCACGCTAGCGGGCCTCCGGTCCTTCAGCGAGCCAGTGGTGTTGCTGCTGGGCGGGCGCGACAAGAACCTGCCGCTAGAAACGCTAGCGAGGGAGGCGCTAGCCCGCTGCCGCGCCATCGTCCTCTTCGGCGAGGCCGCTGGCAAACTGGAGGCCGCCCTCAAGACGGCAGCTCCCGCGGCGCGCCGGCGGCCACCTATTGTGCGCGCCGACGGGCTTCCGGAGGCCGTGGCCGCCGCCCGCAGTCATGCTCATGCCGGCGATGTCGTCCTTCTTTCGCCAGCCTGCACCAGCTTCGACGCTTACGACAACTTCGAACGCCGGGGCGAGCACTTCGCATCTCTAGTGCGGAACCTGGTGAAGGAGGTGCTGCCATCGCTCCTATGAGCCAGGACGTGGACTACCGGCAGGCGGGCACCCTGCGGCCAGGGCCGCCAGATTACATGCTGCTCGCGGCCACCGCCATCCTGGTCGTCACAGGGCTCCTTGCCGTCTACACCGCTAGCTTCGCCATCGGCTACCGTGAGTACGGGGACACCAACTATTTTGTGGCGCGCCAGGCCGTCTTCGCCCTTCTGGGCATCCTGGCCATGGCGTTTTTTATGCGCCTGGACTACACGAAGCTGCGTGCCCTGAGCCTTCCTGTGTTGATGGTGGCGCTGGCCGGGCTCGTGATCGTGCTGATCCCAGGATTGGGGGTGGAGAGGAACGGGGCCTCCCGCTGGCTAGACGTCGGCCCGGTCTCCCTTCAGCCCAGCGAATTTGCCAAGCTCGCGGTCATCATCTACATCGCGGCCTGGCTGGCCAGTCGCGGCCAGCAGATACACCGCTTCTCCCTGGGCTTCGTGCCCTTCGTGCTGCTTCTCAGCATCGTGGGAGGCTTGATCATCGCCGAGCCCGACATGGGAACCACGTTGATCATCCTTCTGGCCGCCAGCACCCTCTTCTTCGTCGCCGGGGCGCCGATAACCCACCTCGG
>DAOUAG010000224.1:0-2875 GCA_034433815.1 Dehalococcoidia bacterium
GGCATCGGCTTCGATGGCTCGAGCATCCGCGGGTTCCAAAAGATCCAGGAATCCGACATGATCCTTATCCCGGATCCCACCACGGCCCGGATAGACCCCATGTGCGAGGCCAAGACCCTCTCCATAATCTGCGACATCAAGGACCCCCTCACCAAGGAGAACTACACCAGGGACCCCCGTTTCATCGCCCGCAAGGCCGAGGAGTACCTGCGCAAGACGGGCATCGCCGACGAGTCCTACTGGGGGCCCGAGCTGGAGTTCTTCGTCTTCGACGACATTCGGTTCGATCAGACCGAGAATTCGGCCTACTACTACGTCGACTCCGTAGAGGGTGAGTGGAACAGCGGGCGGGAGGAAAACCCTAACCTCGGCTACAAGCCGCGCTTCAAAGAGGGCTACTTCCCGGTTCCACCCCACGACTCCCTTCAGGACCTGCGCAGCGAGATGGTCCTGACCATGGAGAAGATCGGGATCATCGTGGAGGTACATCACCACGAGGTGGCGACCGCCGGCCAGTGCGAGATCGACATGCGCTACGACAGCTTGGTCAACATGGCCGACAAGGTCATGTGGTACAAGTACATCGTCAAGAACGTCGCCCGCCGGCACAACAAGGTGGCCACCTTCATGCCCAAGCCCTTGTTCGGGGACAACGGCTCCGGCATGCATGTCCACCAGTCCCTGTGGAAGGACGGGAAGAACCTTTTCTTCGACGAGAAGGGTTACGCCTACACTAGCCAGCTCTGCCGCTGGTATATCGGCGGCCTTCTGAAACACGGCCGGGCGCTGATGGCCTTCTGCGCGCCAACAACCAACTCCTACAAGAGGCTGGTGCCCGGCTATGAGGCGCCGGTCAATCTGGTCTACTCCGCCCGCAATCGCTCAGCCGCTGCCCGCATCCCCGTTTACACGGCTCAGCCCAAGGCCAAGCGCATCGAGTTCCGGCCACCAGACCCCACCGCTAACCCGTATCTGGCCTTCGCCGCCATGCTGATGGCCGGCCTCGATGGCATAGAGAACCAGATCGACCCGGGTCCGCCCCTGGACAAGAACACCTACGAACTCTCGCCCCGGGAGGCCGCTCGCCTCAAGACGGTGCCCGGCTCTCTGGAGGAGTCTCTGCGCGCCCTCGAGGCTGACCACGACTTCCTCCTCAAGGGCGGCGTCTTCACCCAGGATGTGCTGGACGTCTGGCTGGAGTACAAGCGCGAGCACGAGATCGATCCCGTCCGCCTACGTCCGCACCCGTGGGAGTTCTATCTCTACTTCGACGCCTAAGCCCCACCCTAGAGTCGCACCAGCAGCCGGCGGGCTGGGACGCCCTGGCCTGCCGGCTGCTGCTCTATCGCTCCGGCCGTAGGTCAACTATCATTCCTTTGCGGTAGAGCAAAGGAGGTTGCAGCTATGGACGATCGTAAGGAGAGTGCGGAGTACGTACTCCAGATGGCGCGTGAACACGATGTGAAGTTCATCCGCCTCTGGTTCACGGATATTTTGGGCTTTCTCAAGAGCGTTGCCATAACGGTGGAAGAGCTGCCCACGGCTCTGGAGGAGGGCGTCGGCTTCGATGGCTCCTCCATCGAGGGCTTCGCGCGCATAGACGAATCCGACATGATGGCGCTGCCTGACCCTCAGACCTTCGCCATCCTCCCGTGGCGGCCCCAGGAGCAGCGCGTTGCCCGGATGTTCTGCGATATTCTGCACCCCGATGGCCGGCCCTTCGAGGGCGATCCCCGCTTCATACTGCGGCGCAACCTCCAGCGGGCCACGGAGATGGGCTACACATTCTACGTCGGCCCTGAGCTCGAATACTTCTATTTCGCCGACTCCGAAAGCACGAAAACCCTGGACACCGGCGGCTACTTCGACCTGACGCCCCTCGACGCCGCGACGGACCTGCGCCGGGAGACGGTCCTTACTTTGGAGGCTCTGGGCATACAGGTGGAGGCGTCGCACCATGAGGTCGCCCCTTCTCAGCACGAGATCGACCTGCGGTACACCGACGCCCTCACCATGGCCGATAACACCATGACCTACCGGTTGGTGGTCAAAGAGGTCGCCACGAAGCACGGCGTTTACGCCACCTTCATGCCTAAGCCCCTGGGCGACCAGAACGGTTCGGGTATGCACGTCCACCAGTCGCTCTTTAAGGGCGAACGCAACGCTTTCTTCGATGCCAACGACCCCTATCACCTTTCGGACCTCGCCCGCAAGTACATCGCCGGCCTCTTGCGCCACGCCAAGGAGATCACCCTGGTCACCAATCAGTGGGTCAACTCCTTCAAGCGGCTGGTGCCGGGCTTCGAAGCCCCCGTCTACCTGTCGTGGGCCCGCCGCAACCGCTCTGACCTGATTCGCGTGCCGGAGTACAAGCGCGGTAAAGAGAACGCCACGCGCATCGAGTACCGGGGCGCGGACCCCGCCTGTAACCCGTACCTCGCCTTCGCGGCCATGCTGGCCGCCGGCCTGGAGGGCATCGAAAAGAACTATCCTTGCCCGGAACCGGTGGAAGAGAACGTCTTCGAGATGACGGAGCAGGAGCGGAAGGAGCGCGGGATAGACCACCTGCCGGGGAGCCTCTGGGAGGCCATCGAGTATGCCGAGGGCAGTGAGCTGCTACGCCGGTGCCTGGGCGACCATCTATTCGAGAGCCTGATCGCCAACAAGAAGATCGAGTGGAGCAACTTCCGCCGCCACGTTACGGACTACGAGCTGAGGCGCTATCTCCCCATCCTCTAACGGGCCGCATCCGCCGCTCGCCCTTCGACGGGCTCAGGGTGACCCTTCGACAGGCCCAGGGTGAGCGGGAAGGCACGTCATCCCCTGCTCATGCGGAGGTTCTCGAAGCGTGGGCGGGCCTAGCCCGGCTGGCCGT
>DAOUAG010000225.1:0-6508 GCA_034433815.1 Dehalococcoidia bacterium
ATCTAGTAGCGTTGCGTCCACTTTATCGGTCAGCAGGCAGAGGAGCCCGTCGCACCCGGCCGCGCGGCGCGCCAGCTCGTGGGGCGCCGGCGGTAGGTCCCCCTCCCAAACGTCGACATCGGCGAACCGGGCCAGGTATTCGAGGGTGCCGCCCGGTAGGCGCCGCGTAACGAAGACCCGCGGGCGTCCCATGTCCTCAGGATGTCCCTCTGCGCTGGTCCGGCTCCACCCCGCTTCGGAACCGCGGTTTGTAGCTGGGCTCGCGCCCGCTGATCTGATCGTAGTGCATGCGGTCGTGGCGGTAGTAGGAGCGCAGCCACTGCAAAACGGTCAGGGTGCCGAAGAGGCTGTTGGTGGCCTTGCGGTCGAAGTCGGCGGGGCTCATGGTCCGGATGAGGTCCAGGGTCATCTGGCGCTGGCGCCGCATCTCGGCCAACAGCTCGGCGACGGTGTGGGCGTTGGCCTGCTCCAGGGGGATGGCAGGAGGATCCGGGCGTACGCCATCGACCACGGCGCCATCCTCCTCGAGGGCTTTCTGTACCCATGCCCGGTAGGCCGTCTCCATCTCGCAGAGGTGGGCCATCTGCTGCTTGGCGTTCCATTCGCCGGGCTTCGGCGGGGTCATCGCTTCATCCTCGGAAAGGGCCTCCAAGGCGGCCAGCAGCCGTTCGCGCTCTAGAGCCATCTTCTCCACCAGTTCCCGGATCTGCGCCTCTTCTGCCATGCGTTCCTCCTCCACTGCATGATAGCGAAAGGCGCCGCGCTGTCAATTAGCGGGGCTCTCCGTTAGAATGGATAAGGAAACAAATCCGTGCGCAAATGGCGAGTTTCGCCGGCGCCTGGATGGCAAGGAGGCTTCTCTTACATGGCCAGGAAGGACCCCAGGGAACCCTTCACCCGCATCGATGTCAATGAGGCGAAGGAGATGATGTCGCGGGATGATGTGGTGGTCATCGACGTGCGGGAGCCGCACGAGTACGACGCGGGGCACATTCCCAACGCCAAGCTTATCCCCGTCAATAGCGTGTACGCGCGGCGGGACGAGCTGCCGCGAGACAAGGACATCATCATGGTCTGCGCCGTAGGGCAGCGCAGCGCCCTGGCGGCGGAAATGGCCGCGGCCGCTGGCCTCACTCGCCTCTACAATCTGGACGGAGGCACGGAGGCCTGGATCAAGGCCGGGCTGCCCATCGAGAAGTAGGCGTGGACGGCGTTTGGCGTGCTGTTGAGGGATGGCGGCCCGTGCCGCACGCGGGCGGCTAGCCAATGGGCCGCGTCTTTCTGTTCGATATCGACAACACCCTCCTCTACACGGGCGGTGCGGGTACGGCCGCGATGAACGAGGCCTTCCGCCAGATGTTCGGCATCGAAGACGGCTTCGCTGGGGTCGAGTTCAGCGGCCGAACGGATCTCCATATCCTGGCGGAAGGGCTCAAGGCCCACGGAATCGAGGGGGATCCCGCCGGCTATCTGGAGGAGTTCGCCGCCCGCTATTGTGAGCTATTGCCGAAGACCCTTAGGGAACGGCAGGGCCGGCTGATGCCGGGCTTTCCTCAACTGCTGGAGGCCCTGGCCCAGGAGCCGGGCGCCCGAATAGGGTTGGCCACCGGCAACTTCAGCCGGTCGGCCCAGATCAAGCTGCGCTTCTACGGCATCGATGGCTACTTCGCCGGCGGCGGCTTCGGTGAGGACAGCGTGGACCGCGCAAAGGTGGTGCGGGCGGCCATCGAGAGGGTTGCGGACGGGGCCGCTCCGGAGGAGATATACGTCATTGGGGACACCCCCCATGACATAACGTCGGCTCTGGACAACGGCGCCGTCGGCGTCGGAGTGGCTACCGGCAGCTATGGGGTGGAGGAGCTGCGGGCCAGCGGGGCGAAGCTGGTCTTTGCCGACTTCGCGGATTGGCCCAGGGCGGCCCAGCTCCTGCTGGGTAAAGCTGGTTCCTAACCCTCTGCTGCGGACGCCGGGCGGCGCGGGCGACCCCTGGACTCGTACCACCCTTCGATAGCCGCGTTTACCTGGGGGATGGTTACCGTGCCCGCGACGATGAGCCTTCGGAAGAAGGTGGCACGCGCATCTATCTCGTTCTCCAGCTCCTTCTCCGTCATTCCTGCCCATCTGGCCAGCGCCTCGCGTTGGCTGCTTTCGGTGAGGATCGAAAAGCCATCGCTCTCGGGGTCCCAGCGGGCAAGGGTCGTGACGGAGACGCTGACGCCGTCGGGCTGGAGGAAGGCCACCTCCTGGACGCGCCGAACTATGCCCCCGCGCCGGCCGACGTACAGGGGCAACACGAGCGTCAGGTGGGCCACGTGCTGGGGCGGTATGCCCAGGTCACCCTGAAGCTGCGCCAGGACGCCGTGGACGGAGGGGGCGTGCATGGTACTGGCCAGCCGGTAGCCCTGGGCCAAGAGCTGGAAGGCCCGGCGCGCATCGTCGTCCCAGGTGTAGACGGGGATGTGGTCGCTTAGCTCATTTATCAGGATGTACGTTGGGTAGGCTTCTGACAGGCTGGGCAGGGCGAAAGTCTCGCCGATGCCGCGGGTGAAGTACGCCAGCGTCTCTGGCGGCGTCAGCGAGAGGAGGGCCGTTAGGGTGGTGGTCTTGCCGGCGGAGGGTGGGTCGGCGGCCACGATGAGGGAGGCGCCCCTCTCCATGGCCACCCACAGCATGGCCGCCAGCCGATCCGATAGGTTCCCCGCCTCGATTAGCTCGGCGATGGACATGGGCACCGGCGGTTCCCAATGCCATCCCCACCAAGACACCGGTCTATTGATGGCCCGCATGTTCCTATCATAACCCACCGCCAAAAAGGGGTTCTGGTAGAATACGGCCAGCATGCCGCGCATGACCGCCGCCTACTGCACGGGGAAGGGACGCATCGAGGTCCGCGAGGCGGACCCGCCGACGCCTGGCCCTGGCGAGGTGCTCTTGCGGGTGCGTGCCTGCGGCATCTGCGGGTCGGACCTCCACTTCTACCACGGGGCGTTGCCTGCCAACCCCAACATCCCCCAAGGCCACGAGTTCGCGGGGGAGGTGGCCGCTGTGGGGGAGGGCGTGCGGGGGTTCGCCCCGGGCGACCGCGTGGCGGTGGAGCCCGTCCTACGTTGTCAGGAGTGCGGCTTCTGTCGCAGCGGACAGTACCAACTGTGCTCGCGCCGGGTGCTTTTGGGCACCTTCGCCCCGGGCGGCATGGCAGAGTACGTGAGCGTGCCGGCCTACACACTCTACCGTTTGCCCGAAGCTCTGGACTTCGAGCTCGGCGCCCTGGCAGAACCGATGGCCGTGGCGGTGCACGGCCTGCACCTGGCGGGCCTAACGCCGGGCGATCGTGTCCTCGTAATGGGGAGCGGCACTATCGGGCTGATGAGCATCATGGCGGCCCGTGCCGCCGGGGCTTCGGAGGTGATCGCCACCTATCGTCACGACCACCAGGGGCGCGCGGCGGCCGCGGCGGGCGCTTCTCGCGCTGTCCGGGACTCGGAGGCCGCAGGCCTGGCCAACGAGGGAATCGATTTGGTAGTGGAGACGGTGGGCGGGAACGCGCCCACGCTGGAGCAGGCGTTAGGCCTCGTCCGGCCGGGCGGCCGCGTCTGCGTCCTCGGCCTCTTCGTCCAGCCGGTGCAGATGAACGCGCTGGCTTTCATGCTGAAGGAGGCCAAGATGGCTGGGGCTATCACCTACTGCCGGCCGGGGACCCGGTCGGACTTCGAGACGGCATTGCGCATCTTGGAAGCCAGTGCCGAGCGGGCCCGGGCCATCATCAGCCACCGGTTTTCCTTGGCGGAGGCAGCGCAAGCGTTCGCCACTGCCGCAGACAAGAGCACCGGCGCCATCAAGGTGCAGGTGCAGATGGACGGAGCCTAGCGTTGGGCCGCGGGCTCAGTTCATGGCGGCAAAGCCGCGCCAACGGGCCGCCCGCGCGGACTGAACCTGCAGCGTCAACTCCCGGATAGCGTCCCCGAGGAAGTCCAGCTCCAGAGCCAGCCGGCGTCGTGCGGAAAGCTCTTCCAGAAGCCGCTGTTTGCTCCACAACCCAACCGATAGCCGCGAGGCGATGAAATCGGCCAGGGCGTCGGGCGCGGATGGCATCTCGATGGTGCGGGCCCACTGGTTAGAGATGGCGAGATAAAGCCGGGTGTATTCGGCGAAGAGCGCTGCGGCGGTCTCCGCCATCTCCCGTTCCTGGAGATCATGCCCGGCCTCCGTCTGCAAGAACTCCACCTCCGCAACGAGATAGGGCTCCCTAGTGACTATGCGCCGGATGCGGAAGCGCTGGCCGCCGCGACAGACTAGGTTCATTCTCCCTTCCGGCAATCGCTGCACCTGTATGATGTGGGCCGTGGTGCCGACTTCGAAGGGTTCCGCAGCTTCGCCCACCTCGTTCCCCCTGCGGATGAGAACCACCCCAAAAGGGCGGCCGTGGTCCAGGCAAAGGCGGATCATCTGTTTGTAACGCTCTTCAAAGATGTGGAGGGGCATGGAAGCCCCTGGGAATAGGACAGTGTTCAGCGGGAAGAGAGGCAGCTCCACTCATCGCTCCTCATCCGGGGCGGCTTCTCCTGCCAGTTGCCCGAGGAGCCAGCGGGCCCTCTTCTCGTCGCGTTCCTGGACGAAGAGCTGAAAACTGCCTGGCAGCGGCGTGACCCCGAAGGGGCTTAAGGGATCGACGCTGCGTACGAAGGAAGGGATGCCGTCCTTGGCCAGGACATCGCGCCAGATGTTCGCCTCGACTTCATCGTGGGCGAAGCCGATGAGCACCAGGCGGTCCTTCTTGCCACCCATTGGGGAGCCAGAAAATCTTCTGCGCGACGCTGGTAGTGTAGCACAGCGGCGGGACGCCACCCCGCTGGCTTCTCGGCCGCTCATGCTTCGAGGGCCTCAGCATGAGCGGCGATGGCGTCCCCTTCCCGCTCGCCCTGAGCACCGTCGAAGGGTGAGCGGAGCGTGTGGCGGCTCAGGACGGCACGATCTCGACGGTCGCTGCGGGCTGGCCGGCGGCGAACAGGGCAACCGGGGCGCCACCGTCGTAGTACAAAGGCGCCCACAACACCCCCGGCGGCGCCTCTTCCGTTGTGTGCACGCGGATGCGCATCTCCCCGAGGCTGTTCCTGATCAGGACGATATCGCCCTCTCTAAGGCCGTGAGCCGCCGCGTCGGCTGGGTTGATGCGTACCGCCTCCTCCCGGTGCAGCTTATCGGCGTCGGGCGAGTGGATGGCGGCAGCCTCGTAGCTGGTGAAGAGGGTTCGCGTGGCCATGAGCAGAAGCGAGCCGCCCGGCGCTGGAGGGATGGCAACCGGCTGGCGGGTATTGGTCTTCGGCCCCAGCCCGTTTATGGCCTGCTGCTCGCCGGGCTCAAAGGTGTCGCCCGCGGCTTTGCCGAAGAGCGGCACGACGCGGGCCATCTCTTCTGTAATCTCGGCGGCAGCGCGGTAGTTGATGCGCACCTCGCCGGGCCGGAAGCGTTCGGCGAGCCGCGCGCCCAACTCCGAGAGGATGTGCCAGCCCTGCCTCGCATCATCTGGAAGAGCGGTGGCCTGGTGCAGGGCCAGGACCCGGCGGTCGGCGCTGGTCGTCGTGCCTTCCTTAGCCCACGGGCTGGCCCCCGGCAGTACGACGTGGGCCAACCTCGCGGTGTCGGTGGCCACGGAGTCTATCACGGCCAGGAACTCCAGCGACTCCAGCGCTTGCCGCACCTTGGCCCGGTCGGGGGCCAGCATGAGAGGGTTGTCTTCGAAAACGATCATGGCCTTCACGGTGCCGTTGGCGAGCATGGCTTCGAAGTCCAGGCCCGGCGTGCTCGGTAGGGCCGCTCCCCAAAGGCGTTCGACCTCCCGCCGGGCGGCCTCGTCTCCCACCGGCCGATGGCCCGGGAGCAAGGCCGGAGCGACGCCCACGTCCCGCATGCCCCAGGCGTTGGCTTCGTGGGGCAGGACTAGGAGGGCGCCTGGGGCCGCGTCGCCGCAGCAGGTGATGGCGATGTTGGCCAAGGCGGCGGTTGCCGACCTGACACGGGCGTTCCCGAGGTGGGGAAGCGCGTAGACGATAGCCAGCGGGCGCCCGGGCGCCTCGCCGGCAGCGGCCAGGATACCGGCGGCCTTGGCCAGCGGCTGAGTGAGGTGGGCCGGGACATTAGAGGGCTGACCTTGGAGGGCGGCGTCCAAGGCGGCCAGGGCTGAGGCCTCGCATCCCGGGGCCGGCTGTACCCAGACCTCTGCGAAGTCACATAGCTCGCCCCAGACGGGGCTAACAACGATGAGGCGTGCGCCGTTGCGGACGACGGCGTCCTTGGCGCGCAGGGCGGCGATCTGGTGGCTGGACTCCAGGTCGTCTGCCACCACCAGCAGGGTGCGGGCGGCGGCCACGGTGCCCAGGTCCGCGGGCAGCACCTCACTGCCGAAGGCCTGGCGGAGGCTGTCCGCGGCCGCGGCGACCGTGCTGCCGAGGCTGGAGTCTAGGTTGTTGGTGCCGGTGATGGCTCTCGCCACTTTGCCCAAGAGGTAGTT
>DAOUAG010000226.1:0-4792 GCA_034433815.1 Dehalococcoidia bacterium
CGCGCTTGCTCCCTCTCTGGGCGCTGTGCTACCATCGGCGCGCAACACGGCGATCGGCTACATGATTGACGGGGCCTATAATTCACGGCTATGGCTATTGAAGAGAAGCGCACGGAAGACCGATACGCAGAGCTACACCGACTGAAGGAGCTCAGCCGCCAGGGGGGCGGCCAGGAACGCATCGACGCCCAGCACAGAAGGGGCAAGCTCACGGCCCGGGAGCGCTTAGCCATCCTGCTCGACGAAGACAGCTTTGAGGAGCTGGATTCCCTCGTCGTTCACCGGGCCACGGACTTCGGGCTGGACAAGCAGAAGTACTACGGCGACGCCGTGGTGACAGGCTTCGGAAAGGTGGACGGCCGGCTGGTGTACGTATTCGCCCAGGACTTTACGGTCTTCGGCGGGTCTCTATCCGAGGCCGTGGGAGAAAAGATCTGCAAAGTCATGGACCTGGCGATGAAGGTGGGGGCGCCTCTGATCGGCATTAACGACGGTGGCGGCGCCCGCATTCAGGAGGGCGTCGTCTCTCTCAAGGGTTACGGCGAGATCTTCACCCGCAACGTTCTCTCCAGCGGTGTCATACCCCAGATCTCGGTGATCATGGGCCCGTGCGCGGGCGGCGGCGTCTATTCTCCGGCAATAACGGACTTCATCTTCATGACCCAGGGCACGAGCCAGATGTACATCACCGGGCCGGACGTCGTGCGGGCCGTCACCCAAGAGGAGGTCACCCACGAGGAGTTAGGGGGCGCCCACGTGCACAGCACCCGCACCGGCGTCGCCCACTTCGCCCTGGAAGGCGAAGAGGAGACCCTCAACGAGGTTCGGCGCCTGCTGTCCTTCCTGCCCTCCAACAACATGGAGGACCCCCCGTACCAGGAACCCAGCGACCTGCCCGATCGCTATTGCGACGACCTGGCCCAGATCGTGCCCGAGGACCCTCAGAAGCCGTACGACGTCCATAAGGTCATCGAGTCCATCCTCGATGATGGCGACTTCATGGAGGTACATGCGGGCTGGGCCCGGAGCATCGCCGTCGGGTTCGGCCGGATGAACGGTCGCGTAGTGGGAGTGGTGGCCAACAATCCGATGCACCTGGCCGGCGTCCTGGACGTCGACTCCTCGCGCAAGGGTGCGCGCTTCGTCCGCTTCTGCGACGCCTTCAACATCCCCATCGTCACCCTGGTCGACGTCCCTGGCTACCTTCCCGGCACCAGCCAAGAGTACGGAGGCATCATCGTCCACGGCGCCAAGCTCCTTTACGCCTACGCCGAGGCCACCGTGCCCAAGGTGACCGTGATCCTTCGCAAGGACTACGGCGGGGCTTACCTGGTCATGGGATCCAAGCACCTGCGGGCTGATATCAACTACGCCTGGCCTGGCGCAGAGATCGCCGTCATGGGGCCCGATGGCGCCGCCAACATCATCTTCCGGCGGGAGATAGAATCCGCCTCTGACCCCGAAGCCAAACGACGGGAGCTCATCGCCCAATACCGCAAGAACTTCGCTAACCCGTACATAGCGGCGGCCCGCGGCTTTATCGACGACGTGATCGAGCCCCGGGAGACCCGCATAAAGGTCATCCGGGCGCTAGAGATGCTCCAGAACAAGACGGACACCAACCCCCGCAAGAAACACGGGAACATACCGCTGTAGGGCGATGCGTCGGCCTATGCCCAGCACAGACGTTCCGACACCCAGATGCGAGGCGTGAGAGATGGGCGTGAAGATAACTGATACCACGATGCGGGACGGTCACCAGTCGCTGCTGGCAACCCGCATGCGCACCGAAGACATGCTCCCCATCGCCGAACAGATGGACGAAGCCGGCTTCCATAGCGTCGAGGTCTGGGGCGGCGCCACCTTCGACACCGCCCTGCGCTTCCTCCGCGAGGACCCCTGGGACCGCATCCGCGAACTGAAGAAACGGTTCAAGAAGACGCCCCTCCAGATGCTGCTCCGGGGCCAGAACGTCGTCGGTTACCGGCACTACGCTGACGACGTCGTCGAAAAGTTCTGCGAGCTCGCAGTAAAGAACGGGGTAGACATCTTCCGCATCTTCGACGCCCTCAATGACTTGCGGAACCTGGAGACCGCCATCAAGGCCGTCAAGAAGGCCGGGGGGCACGCCCAAGGCACCGTCTGCTACACCATCAGCCCGGTGCACACGGCCGATATGTACGCCCGCCAGGCGAAGGAGCTGGTGGAGATGGGGGCCGATTCCGTCTGCATCAAGGACATGGCTGGCCTCCTTCACCCCTATGAGGCTTACGAGATCATCAAGAGTGTCAAACAGGCCGTTAAGGTGCCCGTCCAGCTTCACTGCCATTGCACCAGCGGCATGGCGGAGATGACCTACGTCAAGGCCGTGGAAGCCGGCCTCGATGTCATGGACTGTGCCCTCTCCACCATGGCACAAGGAACATCCCAGCCGCCGGCCGAGTCCATGGTGGCCACCTTCGCCGGGACGCCCTACGACACGAAGCTCGACATCGAGCAGCTTGCCCAACTGGCGGACTACTTCGGAGAGGTGCGCAAGAAGTACGCCGCCTTCGAGGGAAACGTCCGCGTGGACACGGGCGTCCTTCTGCACCAGGTCCCCGGTGGCATGATCTCCAACCTCGTCTCTCAACTGCGGGAGCAAGGCGCCCTGGACAAACTGCGGGACGTGCTGGCGGAGATACCCCGCGTTCGGGCCGACATGGGATACCCGCCATTGGTCACGCCGACCAGCCAGATCGTCGGCACCCAGGCAGTCTTCAACGCCCTCTTGGGACAGCCCTACAAACAGGTCACCAAGGAATCTCGCGCCCTGGTCTTGGGACAATACGGGCAGACGCCCGCGCCCATCAGCGAAGAGGTACGCAAGAAGATCGCCCCAGACGCTGAGCCCATCACGGCGCGCCCCGCCGACCTTCTGCCGCCGGAGTTGGAGAAGGCCGCCCAGGAGGCGGCAGGGCTCGCCCGCTCGGAAGAAGACATCGTCTCCTACGCTTTGTTCCCCCAGGTGGCCAGGGAGTTCTTCGAGTGGCGTAATCGCGGGGGTGGCTTGGAGAAAGACATCGTCGCGGCCATCGCTGTGGCCCTGGCCCAAGAGCAGCAGGCGCCACCTGCGCCCGTCCACCACGGCGGGCACGACCACAACCCGTGGAAGATGGCGGCCCGCATCCGCGCCCTTAGGAGTTGAGCCCCATGAAGCTCACCATCGACGGCCAAGAGTTCGAGGCTCAACCAGCCGGCGATAGCGTCTCCGTTGGCGACGCCAGTTACTCCGTCCGCACCATACGCCGGGGCAACATCGTGACGGTTTACGTCAACGAGAAGCCGTACGCCGTCCAGTTGCCAGAGCAGATGCCAGAGGAGGGCCCCATCAAGCTGCTGGTGGATGCCAAGCCCTACGAGGTGCAGGTGAAGGGACGGGCCAATATGGCGCGGGCCAGGCCCAAGGCGGCCAAGAAGCCGAGGGCCGCAACGGCCGGGGCCGTCGTCGCCCAGATGACGGGCCGGGTCATTCGGGTGGATGTGAAGGTCGGCGATGTCGTGAAGGAGGGCGATGTCCTCCTGGTCATCGAAGCCATGAAGATGGAGAACGAGATCGCAGCCCCAGTCTCCGGCACGGTCAAAGAGGTGGCGGTAGCTGCGGGCGCCCGCGTCTCGGAGGGCGACCTCCTGGTGCAGATCGAACCCGCCGAGTCCTGAGACCAGGAGCCGGCTCCTTCGCCCGGCGAGCAAGGGCGTAGGGACAACCAGATGCCGGATGACCTCCAAAGCATCGCTCGTGAGATCACCGAGTGCGCCAAGTGCCCCAGGCTGGTCGCATGGCGGCAGGAGGCAGCGTTAAGACGGCCCCGCCGCTATGCCAACTGGGAGTATTGGGCGCGCCCGGTCCCGGGCTTCGGCGACCCTAGCGCCAGCGTCCTGATAGTGGGCCTGGCCCCGGCCGCCCACGGCGGCAACCGCACGGGGCGCATCTTCACCGGCGACCGCTCCGGCGACTGGCTCTATCGGTCCCTCTTCCGCGCCGGCTTCGGCAACCAGCCGACAAGCGACCACCGGGACGATGGCCTGCGCCTGACCGGCGCCTACGTTACGGCCGTCGTGCACTGCGCGCCGCCGGGTAATCGGCCACTACCCAGCGAACGGGAAAACTGCCTCCCCTATCTCGAGCGGGAGATTTCTTCTTTGCCACGACTGCGCGTCGTGGTAGTCCTGGGCACCTTCGCCCTGGACGGCATCGCCCGCGCCCTCGGGCTGCGTCCGCGGCCGACCTTCCGCCACGGCGCGGAGATACCGCTGCCCGGTGGACGGTGGATTGTCTGCTCCTACCACCCGAGCCAGCAGAACACATTCACGGGCAGGCTGACGGAAGAGATGCTGGACGCTATCTTCTTGCGCGCCCGGCAGCTGGCCGAAGCCCAGTCCTAGTCAGGCAGCGTCACCAGGGAGGTCGTGCTCTGGATGCCGTCGATGGTCCGGATGCGTTCGCCAAGGATGCTAGGTATCTCCTGAAGGGTCCCCACCTCTATCTCCACCACGATATCGTAGGGGCCCATCACCTCGTGCATCTCCACGATGCTAGGAATCTTGGCCAGCTCGGAGTGGACGTGCTTGGTCTTCCCTGGATCGGTAACCACGAGGACGTACGCCTTTATCGCCATGGCACACTCCTTCAAAAGGGCAGATACAGTTGCAGGGCCGGGATCGCGCCCATTATACAACATCGAGTCACCGAGAAACCCCTCCGGACGTGTGGCCGCTGGCCGCCTCTCATGTTAAGATAAGTGTGGGCTTT
>DAOUAG010000227.1:0-5715 GCA_034433815.1 Dehalococcoidia bacterium
GGACGCCTCGACCGTGGCAGTCCCGGGCTGGAGCAACCCAACCACCCTTATGCTCCACGCCTTCCCTGGCGAGAAGCTTTTCACCGTCGACGTCTCCGCGGCGGAGCTGAAGGCGGTGGAGGCCGGCCCCGATGCGACGGCGGCGGGTAGCCTGCCAAGCCGTGGTCCTGACCCGGCCGCTGAGGCCCAGGTCAGGCAGGCCCTTGGCCCGGATGAGATCATCTGGGGTTCGCGTTCCAGCGCTGACGGCGCCGCCGATGTGTTCGAGGTGCTCGCGCCCACCTCCGCCGATGAGCCAGCCACGTTGGTCATTCGAGAGCGAGCGACGGGGTCGATCTCCCGGCTCGAGGCGCTCCCCCTGGACATCAGGGGAGGCTCTCTGTACGACGTACTGGTCAGGCAGCCGGACTAGGCACCGGCGGCCCTAGGCCCTGCGGAACCGCCGCCGGCCCGGCGTCCGCGCCGGCGCTGGTTCGCGTTCCAGCTCCGGCGGCACGTTCTCGCGCTCGGCCTGGACCAGGGGCTGGAGGACCATGATCATAGCCGCGAGCCGGCGGGCGACCTCAGCGGCCAGCGCCTCGCTGAGAGGGGCGTAGGGGACCGTCTGGTGGATGCGGGTCCAGGCTGGTGTCCACTCCTCTAGCTCCACCTGCGGGCCCAATCGGGCGGCGATCTCCGGCATGTGGCGGGCCATGAGCTCCGCCCAGCGGTAGGAGAAGTCGTGCGGGCCTTCGAAGTGGAGGCCGATCTCGATCCGTCCGGTCTTACGGGTGAGCCACACCTCATAGTGCACCTTGGGCGAGTGATACCAGAGCTGGAACCAGACGAAGCGCGCGCGGAAGGTGCAGCCCCGCAGTTCGGCCGGCAGTGCGGCCAAGGTCTGCTCTTGCAGCAGGGCCATGAACTCCCGCACGCGCATGGGCATGGTGACAGAGTACCAGACCTCGCCGGAAAACCGCTTGCCCGGGACCGCAAGCCGGTCAGTGTTACGAATCCGGCGCCTCCTGCATCTTCCCATTAAACGCAGATCTGGAAACGCACCAGCGTGATGTGGCGGCTTATCGATACGTTGCCCCGGCAGAGGCGGCGCACGCCCCTGCTCGTGTTGACCGTGGTGGCCCTAGCGACGGCCGCGCTCTCCCGTCCTGCGCCGACCCAGGGCGCCTCCCTGACCCGTGCGACGGAGTACCTCCGGCAAAACGCCGTGGGGCTGGGGCTACAACCTGGTCTGGTGGACCTGAGGCTGGCCGGGCATAAGCAGAGTCTGACGGCCGACCATTACCGTTATCAGCAGACGATCGGCGGGGTGCCTGTCCTCGGGGCGACGGTGGTGGTGAGCGTGCCGAAAAACTCCAGCAAGCAGCCGCGCGTGGTGAACCACTACGCTGCCGCCGCCCGGGCGGTTATTGGCCAGCCCGCAGCCGCGCTCGTCAGCCCAGGCCGGGCGCTGGCGCAGGCCGCCTCCGCACTGGGAAGCGACGTCCGAGAGATGGCGTTTCCGGAACTGGTGTACGTGGCCGGAGATGACAAGCGGTTCGCACTCGCCTGGAAGCTTACGTTGGAGACCGAGGACCCCTTTGGCCACTGGATGGTGTTGGTGGACGGTGCGGGCCGGCCGTTGCAGCGCGTGAGCCTCCTCCAATACGACTCCGGGCAGGTGTTTGCGCCGAACCCTGGGCAGACCAATGGAGGCCCGCCACCTGCGCCGGATTGTGATAGCCCCGCCGCCGAAGCACTCCTGGCGGGCCACTACCGCTGGGAGACCTTGCAGGGGATCACGCCCGGGCAGGGGAAACTGAAGGGCGAATTCGTGGATCTGACAGCGCCGGGGATCAGCGGCGGCTACAAGCCGGCAGGGCTGGCGGACGAACCATCGCACCAGTATGTCTACGGCTGCGATGACGACCGCTTCGAAGAGGTGATGGTCTATGCCTACGTCGATAGGACCCAGCGGAAGGTGCAGTCACTTGGGTTCACCGGTGAGCGGGCCATCGTCGATCGGCCGATACCAGCCCATGCCCACTTCTATGAAGACTGCAACGCCTTTTTTAGCAGGGCCGACCACGGCCTGCACTTCGGTGACGGCGAGAATGGAGCGACGTGCAGCATCCTCCCGATTCCGGGGTTAGCCCCTGACGCCGGGGAGGACGGGGACATCGTCGTGCACGAGTACGGGCACGCCCTCCAGGAGGAGCAGTTACCGGGGTTTGGCGCGGTCCCGCCTCCCTTCTTGGAGCAGCCCGGGGCCATAGCCGAAGGCTTCGGTGACTTCCTGGCCGCCGTGCTGAACGACGATCCCTGCGTGGGTGAGTACTCACGCGAAAGCATTCCCCTCTGCAACGGCTCGCCAGGGGGCGGGCTGGATAACACGATGACTTATCCCAGCGGGTACGAGGCGTGCCCCGACTGGGACTACGATGGAGACGGCTTCCCCGAGAGCGAGGAGGTCCACTGCGGAGGGCTCCTATGGGGCGGCGCCCTGTGGGACCTGGTGAAGGCCATAGGCGAGGGCGAGGCTACGCAGGAGGCTCGGGACACCGCCCTCCGCCTGGTCCTGGAGAGCCAGTTCTACATGGACCAGGCCTCCGGCTTCGACGAGGCGGCCGCCGCCATCTGCTATGCTGACGGCCTCCTGTACGGTGGCGTCCACCAGGGCCTCATCGCCCTCGTGTTCGCTGCGCGCGGCATCAGCCCCGGAGATTGCGTCCCGGATGACTTTGGGTCGATCTACTTCCAGATCAGGCATCCCTCCCGGGGAGATCTGGATGTGCGACTCATCGTCGGCCCGGATAAGGAGAACCCACTATGCGAAGTAGGCCTGCACGACCCTAACATCTTCGAGTTCGTTCCCAACCTCGAGGTGATGCTTCCACTAGACTCTCCCAACCTTTGTGAGGGATACCTGCCGCCAACGACGGACCAGCCGTTCTGGCTACAGGTGCGCGACGCGTTCCAGAGGGATGTCGGCTCTATCGATTCCTTCCTCGTCTTACTAGAAGGCGGCGTGCGCTGTATCGCCACGGATACACCGGTGGCGATACCGGACAACGGGCCGCCGGTGTACTCGAAAGTGGACTGCACGACGAAGATGGGGCCGGGCGCTGGCGTGCCCAGCCCGACGGATGAGGCAACCCCCACACCGCCGGCAGGCGGAGGGGTCAAGGGGGACATGGACTGCAACGGGGCGGTGGACTCGGTGGATGGGCTGCGAATCCTGCGCTACGCCGCCGGTCTGAACCCTAACGTCCCTGGCGCGTGCCCGGGGCCAGGCTCCCTGGCCGGCGCAGGCCCCAAGGGGGATATGGACTGCAACACAACAGTGGACTCGGTGGACGCGTTGCGAATCCTGCGCTACGCGGCCGGACTGAGCCCCGGCCTGCCCGGGGGTTGCCCGGCCATCGGCGCTCCCATCGGCTCCAGCACACCGTCGCCGTCACCGACGCCGACCCCGACTCCGACTTCGCTGCCCACGGCAACTGCGACGCCGACGCCTTCACCGGCGCCGACGGCAACGCCTGCGGGCCAGGTCTTCCCCCGCAATTCCACGTGGCACTACACAGTCGGCGGGAGTATCCGGGTGGCCGGCGAAGTGTACAACGGCCTCGGCTATCCGATCGAGGGCGTGACCGTGCTGGCGAGGTATTACTCAGGATCGAACGATCTACTGGCCACGGAGACGGGCTTCACGTGCCTGGCGGCGCTTCCAGCCGGGGGCGACTCTCCGTACAGCGTGCTGCTGGCCGATCCGCCCGCCGGTGTCCACCACGTCACCGTCGAGGTGCTGGACTATTCTGGCCCGCCCCTCTTGTTCCCGCCTCCCGTTGGCCTCAACGTCAGCGTGACGGACACATACACGGACTTCTTGGGCGACTTTCATGTCCTGGGTGACGTCGAGAACACATCGCTACAGACGTACACCTTCGTTAAAGTGTGCAGCGCCTTCTACGACGCTGCCGGACACGTAGTCGACACGGATTTCGACTATGCCGACCCGAGCACCATCGGGCCGGGGGAAAGCGGCGCCTTCGACACGTGGGCGGATGCTGCTCTGGGCATCGAAGGGTACCGGGCGTGGGCAGACGGATCCTGGTAGCGCCTGGTCTTTGCTGCCGGTGGAAGGCTTTGCGACCGTGCGGGAAGTCCTGTGCATGCTACAATTCAAGCGAATGCTCCGTCCTCTGGATCCCCGCAGTAACGTGGCTAGCCCGGGAAGGCCAAGGAGGCAGAGATGGGCTTGATCATCGTCCTGGTAGTCATCGCTGTACTGGTAGTAATCGGCCTTGCGTTCGTCGGCATGTACAACGGCCTCGTGCGCGCCCGCAACCGCTGCCGCGAGGCCTGGTCCGGGATCGATGTTCAGCTCCGGCGGCGCGCCAGCCTGATTCCGAACCTCGTGGAGACCGTCAAGGGCTACGCTGCGCACGAGCGGGAAACCTTCGAGGAAGTGACGCGGGCGCGTTCGGCGCTGGAGAACGCGGGTAGCGTCGCCGATGCAGCACAGGCCAACAATATGCTGACGGGGGCCCTCAGGCATCTGTTTGCCGTGGCCGAGAACTACCCCCAGCTCCAGGCCTCCCAGAACTTCATGGACCTCCAGAATGAGCTTTCCGACATAGAGGAGAAGATCGCCTTCGCCCGCCAGTTCTACAACACCAACGTGCTGGACTACAACAACCGCATCCAGACCGTGCCCTCGGTGTTTATCGCCAACATGTTCGGCTTCCGGCCAGAGGAGTTCTTCGAAGCGGATGAGGAAGGCCGCGCCGAAGTGAGGGTGGACTTCACAGGCGCCACCCACGATTGAGCGCGGCCCCGCCCGGTCTACCATGGCGGCCCCCCAGCCAGCCGAACGCATCCTTATCTACGACCGGATAGCTGCCAATAAGCGCAGCACCCTCTTGATCCTCTTGGGGTTCGTGCTTTTCGTGGCCCTGTTCTTCGCGGCCGTAGGGGTCATCCTGGCCTCCTACGCCGGCGGCGGCGATCCCATGGCCTTGAGCCTGCGGCTGGCGATAGTGGCCGGCCTCATCGCCGTGCCGGTTGGCCTCTTGATGTACTACGGCGCGACGGCTACCGTGCTCACGATCTCCGGGGCCCGTGAGGTCAGCAAGGAGGAGGAGCCGGAGCTCTACCGGGTCGTCGAGAACCTGAGCATCGGGTCCGGGCTGCCCATGCCCAGGGTATGGGTTATAGAGGACAGCGCGCCCAACGCCTTCGCCACTGGGCGAGACCCTAAGAACGCCCATGTGGCGGTCACGAGAGGGTTGCTGGACAAGCTGGAGAAACGCGAACTGGAGGCTGTGGTGGCCCATGAGATGTCCCACATCGGGAACTACGACATCCGGCTGATGACGACGGTGGCCGTCGTGGTTGGGCTGGTGGCCCTGGCCGCTGACCTGCTCCTGCGCTTCACCTGGTACGGCTCCGGCTCCCGTTCCAGCAACCGGGAGAAGGGGGGCGGCGGCATCTGGCTCCTGGTTCTGGCGTTGGCCATCATCTTCGTACTGATCTCGCCCATCGTGGCCAGCATCATGCGTTTGGCCCTCTCGCGCCAGCGGGAGTACCTGGCCGACGCCTCGGGCGCGTTGCTGTGCCGCAATCCCGCTGCCCTGGCCGATGCCCTGGAGAAGATCGCTGCCGACCCAGAGCCGCTGGAAGTGGCCAACAAGGCCACCGCCCATCTGTACATTGCTAACCCATTGAAGGGGCACGAGA
>DAOUAG010000228.1:0-9502 GCA_034433815.1 Dehalococcoidia bacterium
GCGCTCCAGGGCCCGCACCCAGCCCATCTGTTGGAAGGTGGATACTGGCCACTGGACGAACATCCGCATGATCTCGATGGAGGGTTGTACCACCGGCGTCTCGCCGATGACCCCCTGTGCTTCCAGGGCAGCCAGCTCGTCGTCGCCAAGGCCCAAGAGCCCTTGCAGCACCTCCCGGTTGTGCTCGCCGAGGCGAGGCGCGGGCCGTGCGCTCAGCGTCTCGAAGGCGGAGAAGCGGGCGCCCAACTGCTTAGGCACGGGCCGCGGGCCCGCCCCTGGCTCCTCGATGCGATCGTAGAAGCCGCGGGCACGGAGGTGCGGGTCCAACAGGACTTCCTTCGGGTCCAACACCGCCGCGGCTATTACCCCTCCCGATTGCAACCGGCGCATCACCTCCCGCTTGCCCAGGCCCCGCGTCCAGGAGGCGATCAGGGAGTCCAGCTCGTCGTGGTGGGCAAACCGGCCCAAGAGATCGGCGAACCGAGGATCGGAAGCCCATTCGGGGTGTTCTGCGGCATCGCAGAAGGCCAGCCACTCCGCGTCGTTGCGGACCGTTATTACGACCCACTCGTCCTCGCCGGCGCAAGGATAGCAGCCCTGGGGCGCGTACCAGGGGCTGCGGTTGCCGTTGGGACCCGCAACCCGTCCGTTCAGGACGTAGTCCATGAGGGCGTATCCGGTCACCGGGATGGCCGCCTCGTGCTCCGAAAGGTCGATGTACTGGCCCCTGCCCGTCCGGCGGCGGTAGATGAGCGCAGCGATGACGGCACCCGCCCCCACGACGCCGGTGTACGGATCGGTGAAAGAGATGCCGCTGCGGATGGGCGGTCCGCCCCGGTAGCCGGTGATGGAGGAGATGCCCGATGCCGGCTCCAGGCCCATGCCGTAGGCCGCGTAGTCCCGCCAGGGGCCGGACTGCCCGTAGCCCGAAAGGCTGATCATGATGATGTCTGGCTTGATTCGCCTCAGGGCCTCGTAGCCGATGCCGTGCTTCTCCATAACCCGCGGCGTAAAGCTCTCCGCCACCACGTCGGCGTGGGCAGCTAGCCTCTTCACCAGCTCCACCCCTTGGGGGTCGTTGAAGTCGAGCGTCACGGACCTCTTGCCACCGTTGCGGAAGTGGAAGTAGCCGGCGTGGTTCCAATAGTCGCCGGAGCTGTCGTTATCGGCGATGAGCAGGTTGCGGACCACGTCCATGCGCCGCAGGCCCTCGACCTTGATGACGTCCGCCCCCAGGTCCGCCAGGATGCGGGTGCAGGTGGGCCCGGCGTAGACCTGGGTCAGGTCCAGGACCCGAACGCCGGAAAGGGGGAGTTCAGGCATGGGCCCTCCCGTCCGCTCGGTTCACGTCACGCCCCTCTCCCGAAGCACCTGCGCGTCCTGGGCGTCGAAACCGACCTCCGCCAGTACCTGCGAGGTGTGCTGGCCCAGAAGGGGCGAAGGGCCCGTCCGCAGGGGCGCCTCTGACATGCGAAAGGGGAAGGCCGCCACCGTCACCCGGCCCAGTTCGGGGTGTTCTATATCCTGGAAGAAGCCCCGCTCCCTCAGGTGCGCGTTTTCCAGCAGCGTTTTCGCGTCCAGGACGGCGGCGAAGGGCACGTGCAGCTCCTGCGCCTTGGTGAGTATCTCCTCCCACCCATGCTCTGAGAGCCACGGCTGGATGATGTCCTCGAACTCCTTCCACTTGAGGGTGCGCATCCATAGGTTCTGGAAAAGAGGGTGGGTCTCGAGCTCCGGCTTCTCGATGAGGACGGCGATCATGAGGGGGAAGCCGGTGGATCCGCCGATGACGGTGATGAAGCCGTCGCGGCAGGGGAAGATCTCGCTGGGGTAGATGGGCAGGTGATGCCGGGGGTAGGAGCGCTTGCGGATGGCCCCCAGGTAGGAGTACATGGTGCTGTTGTACTCGTCGGCGCAGCCCAGGGACTCCAGCATGGAGACATCGATGTGTTGGCCCTGGCCCCTCTTCGCCCGGTACTCGAGGGCCGCCTCGATGGCCACCCAGGCGTGGAGGCCGGCGAAGTACTCCGCCGGCTCGCCGCCGGTGGAAAGGGGCTCCTTGTCGCCGTCGCCCGTGACGTACATCAGCCCCGAAAGCGCCATGCAGGCCAGGGAGTTGCCCTGGTAGCCGCTATAGGGACCGGTCTGGCCAAAGGGCGTTATCGAGCAGTAGATCAGGCCCGGCATCGCCTCGCGCAGGTCCTCGTAGCCCAGCCCTATCTCCGCCATCCGGCCCGGCGCGCGGTCCTCGACGAAGACGTCGGCCAAAGCGAGCAGCCGGCGCAGAACCACCCGGCCGCTCTGGGTGCCCACGTCCAGGGTCACGCTCTTCTTATTGCCGTTTAGGTGCAGGAAGAGACCGCCCCGGTCGTGATGGGGCAAGTCCTGAGGGAAGGGTCCCAGGCGCCGGGCGTAGTCTCCTTCCGGCGGTTCGATCTTGATGACCTCTGCGCCTAGGTCTGCTAGGAGCTTGGTGCAGTAGGGCCCGGCGATGCCCTGGGTGAGGTCGACGACGCGCAGGCCTTCCAGCGCGAGTTCTGGCACGGCAACTCCTTCGGCGTTGTTTGGGCGGATGATACATCCGTTGCCGCTCCGTCGGCAACGGCGCCGGCGTTCCCGGCCCGGCGGTCTATATTCCGGTGGAGACGCCGACCAGGCGGCCGATGCCAAAGGTTAGGACGGCGGCCAGGCCACCGAGGCCCACCTGCCGGCCACCACTGACCCACGGGTTGCGCCCGGTGAACAGGGACAACGCCGCGCCCACGGTGAAGAGGGCCAAGGCGCTCAGCACGGCGCTGGCCATGACGTGGAAGGTGCTGGCGCCCGTGATGAACGGTATGACCGGGACGAAGGCGCCGCCAGCGAAGGAGAGAAAGGAGCCGATGGCGGCGCCCCAGGGCGAGCCCAGCTCCGAGGGGTCCAGCCCCAGCTCCTCCCGCACCAGGGTGTCCAGCGCCTGCTCCGGCCGCTCCATCATCTTGGCCGCCAGGGCCTCGGCCTGCTCTTTGGGCAAGCCTTTGGCCTGGTAGATGAGGGCGATCTCCCGCTCCTCTTCTTCCGGCAGGGTCTCCATCTCGCTTCGCTCCAGCTCGATCTGACGCTCGAAGAGTTCGCGCTGGGCGCGCATGGAGACGTACTCCCCGGCGGCCATGGAGAAGGCGCCCGCCAATAGGCCCGCAGTGCCCGCCAAGAGGACGAACTTGGCCTCCGTCTGGGCGCCCGCGAAGCCCATCACCAGCGACAGATTGGAGACGAGACCATCGCTGACGCCGAAGACGCTGGCCCGCAGGGTGCCGCCGCCCCCCGTCCGATGCCACGGCTCACGTTCACCGATGGCCGGCGCCGCCTGCCGTTCGCCCTGGAGTAGGCGGCCGATGGTCTTCCGGTGCTGGCGCTCGTCCGGGGCGATGGCCTGGGCCGTCTCGTCCTGGGCCATGTAGGTGGCGTAGGCCCCTGCCTCGAGGCTGCGGACGATGGGGAGGACGGAGTCGACGCCGAAGATACGGGCCGCCAGGCCGATGAGGCGCACCTTCAGGCTGGGGCCGTGTTCGCGCGGCTCCACGCCTGCCTCCCGCAGCTTGTCGCGCCAGACCTGGGCGTGCCGCTCCTCCACCTGGGCCAGCTCTTCCAGCAGGCGCCGGCGCTCTGGGTCGCGCTCAGCGGCGGCGAGGAAGCGATAAACGGCTATGCCGTCGATCTCGTCGTCGAGGTTGGCCTGAAAGCGGCGGATATCCGCCTCCGCCCTGGGATGCGACCGGTTCCCTCTGGTCTTCATCCCCCCATTATACGTGACTGAGGGCGCCCCCCTCGATCCACAGCACCTGCCCCGTGAAGTACTCGGCGGCGTCCGAGGCGATGTAGACGAGGGCGCCGGCGATCTCCTCCGGCTTGGCCAGCCGCTTGTAGGGCAGGTAGCGCTCCAGCGCCTGCCGGTTGGCTTCCCCGCCGATGATGCCCATGCCCTCCGTCCATCCCGCGCCGATGGCGTTGACGGTTACGCCGGTGCGGGCCCACTCCAGAGC
Organism: Dehalococcoidia bacterium; assembly: GCA_034433815.1. GTDB lineage: Bacteria > Chloroflexota > Dehalococcoidia > SM23-28-2 > RBG-16-64-32 > DAOUAG01. Next base: position 4,023 of record DAOUAG010000228.1, read on the forward strand.
CAAAGCCCGGGTGAAGTTGAGGACGCCGGCCTGGGCGGCGCAGTAGGCGGTGCCGTTGCACATGCCCCGCTCCGCCAAGAGCGAGACGATATTAATGATGCGGCCGAATTTTCGGGCCACCATCCCTTCCCCCGCCAGGCGGGAGGCCAGGTAGACGCCCCCGAGGTTCACGTCCAGCGCCCGCCGCCACTCGGCCGCGGTGATCTCCGCCAGCGGCTTGGCCAGCGGCAGGTCCGGCGCGTTCACCAGGATATCGATCCTACCCAGCTCGGCCGTAGCTCGTTCGACGAGAGCGCGGACGTCGGATTCCTCGGTCACCTCGATGCTCTGGGCGAACCCCTTGCGGTTCAGGGCCCAGATTTCGTTGGCGCAGGAGTTGGCGGCCACCTCCTCCCGCTTAGAGCGGGTGGTCGTGGCCACCGCCACGTCGGCCCCAGCCTCGGCCAGGGTTACTGCGGCGGCCCGGCCTAGGACGTTGGAGGCGCCGATGACCAGGGCAGCCTTACCTCGCAGCGTGAAAGGGCTACCGGCCATCATGCTCCCTCCTCTAGCGGCACGACGGGCGCGAACCCGGTGGGCGCGTGTCCTCCCGCCAAACCACCGCCCTCCAGAGCCACGATCTGGCCGTTCATGTAGTCCGTCAGGTCCGAGGCCAGAAAGACGGCCACGGGCCCGATCTCCTCGTCCTTCCCTAGGCGCCCCATGGGCACATACTTGCCTCCCTTCCACCACTCGAACATCGCCGGGTCATCGTGGGGGAAGAGCCCCGGGGCGATGAGGTTGGCCTGGATGGCCGGGCCGTAGGTCAGGGCCAGGGAGCGGGTGAAGTTTATGAGCCCCGCCTTGGCCGAGGTGTACATGAAATTATTCCGCCCCGCGCGCAGTCCAAAGCCCGAAGTAACGTTGATGATCTTGCCCCGGCCGCGTTTCACCATGTGGGGTATCACCGCCCGGGTGCAGTACATGGCCCCCGTGAGGTTGGTGTCGATCCCGGTGCGCCATATTCGGTCGCTGATGGCCTCCAGGGGGTTGGCGAAGCCCTCCGTGGCGCCTCCAGCGTTGTTCAGGAGTATATCGATTTGGCCGAACTCGGCCAGGGCGGCCTGCACCATCGCTTCCACCGATGCCGAGTCGGTGACGTCGCAGGTGACGGCCAGACAGCGTCGTCCCCGCTCCCGCACGAGCCGGGCCGTCTCCTCGATCTGGGATGCGGTGCGGGCGGCCGCCACGATGTCGGCACCGGCCTCCGCCAGGGCTAGGGCGAAGGCACGGCCCAGTCCGCGCCCGGCGCCGGTGACGATGGCCACCTTGCCGTCCAACCTCAGTCTGTCCAGGACTCCCATGCTCAGCCTCCGTCTCGTTCTACAGCGTTGTTACGCGTCTGACTACGTTACCCGTTGGCGAACGTGCCGGCAATGGCGGTCGCTATCTCCCGCGCTGCCTGGTCCGGCGGCTGCCACGGGTCTATGCACATCAGGCGAACCCCTTCCGGGACGCTGGCGGCGGCCGCAAGCGCCGGGTCCGCCAGGGCCACGGTGATGCCGCCGCCGGAGCGGGCGATCTCTCGCCCGGCGTAGCGCAGCGCCCAGCCCATGGCTGCGGCCTCTGGCAAGCAGACGACCAGGGCGTCCAGGCCCCCCAGGGCCTTGGCCACCTGGCGCGCCATGACCCGAAGGGCCGCCTCGTTGGCGGCGGGCAGCGCGTAGGCCAGGGCGCCCAGACGACGGGCTAGGCGCTGCACCTGGAAGGCAGCCGAGGATTCCGGCGCCCCGCTGGCCAGGGCCAGGCGGGCCCCCATTTCGGCCAGAGCCGCGGCCGCTGCCCGCCCGAGCTCCGTCTCGGCTCCCAGCACCAAGACCCGCCGGCCCGCGACGGCAGATGGCTCCGTCACGCCACGATCCTTCGGCACGGCCCAGCCTCGGCCTGCCGAGTACCGCCCGCCTAGGCCGGGGCGCCGTAGCGGCTGGCCGCCTCGTAGATGTGGTGCATAGCGTGGAGCACGGCCACGGCGGCAATGATGTTTGATACGGGCACGGAGGCCGAGAGGAAGCGCCGCGTCAACTTCAGCTCCTCCTCCGGCAGTCCCCGGACGAAATCCGCGAGCCTCTGATAGTTGGTCTCCAGGGCGTTCATCACCTGCTCCGACGTCATGGACGCCATGGCGCCGACGGCTTGGGCGTTCATGCGGTCTATGTCCAGACCGGCGCCGATATCTCGCTCTTCCCCGGCCGAAAGCACGCTTTGGGCCAAGGTAGGGATCGCCGCCGCCACCGCCGCCAGGTGGGCATAGGTCTCCTTCGGGGTCCAACCGCTGGCCCTTTTTTGATCCCACTCCTCGGGCGCGAAGGACGCGGCGACGCGGCGGGCGTAGCCGACCGCGATCTCCATGTCCCGAAGTATCTCCTCTTTGCTGAACAAGGGCTAACCTCCTCCAGAACTAGAACTTGTTCGAGGGTTCGGGGCAGACGAATTAAAGAAGCGGGCCGCGGCGGCGACTCCGGCGCCTATCTCCAACCGGAACCCCTGCTTTAGAAGCTGGGCCTCCAGGGCGTGGAGAAGGGCCAGCACGTTGGCCTCGGTGGAGTTGGCGCCCATGAGGCCGATGCGCAGAACCTGGCCCTGGAGCGCACCGATGCCCCCGCCAACCTCGATGTTGTGCTCGTGCAGGAGCCCCGTGCGTAGCGCCACGTCGTCGATGCCTTCCGGCACGCGCACGGTGGTCAAGGGCGGAAGGCGGTGGCCCTCCTGCGCGTGGAGCGTCAGCCCCATCGCCTCCAAACCCAGGCGCAGCCCCTCAGCGTTGCGCTGGTGCCGGCTGATGCGGGCCTCGAGACCCTCTTCCAGGACGATGCGCAGCGCCTCCCGCAGGGCGTAGAGCATGGTCATCGGCGGCGTATGGTGGTAGGTGCGGGCTGACGGTTGACCATCGGGCCGCGTGGGCCCGCCACCCCAGTAGCGGCCGAGCATCGTCAGGTCTACGTAAAAGCTGCGCACCGGCTCCCTCCGGCCGGCTATGGCCTCCATGGCGGCCTCGCTGACCGTGAGGGGCGCCATGCCGGGCGGCGCCGAGAGGCACTTCTGAGTGCCGCTGTAGCAGATGTCGATCCCCCAGGCGTCGACTTCGAGGCGGCAGCCGGCGAGAGACGTTACGGCATCGACGATGAGAAGGGCGCCGTAACGGTGGGCGATGCGAGAGATCTCCTCCAGGGGCTGGAGGATGCCGGTGCTGGTCTCCCCGTGGACGATGGCCACGGCCTTGACGCGCCCCGCCTTGCGCAGCGCCGCCTCCACCTGCTCCGGCTCGATGATGCGGCCCCATTCCGCCTCCACCGGCAGCACCTCGGCCCCGCAGCGCCGCGCCATATCGGCCATGCGCAGGCCGAAGAACCCGTTCTGGCAGACGATGACGGTATCGCCTGGTTCGACCACGTTGTAGATGGCGGCCTCCATGCCGCAGGTGCCGGTGCCCGAGATGGCCATGGTCATCCCGTTTTCCGTTCGGAAGACGGAGCGCAACGGCCGCTGGGTATCGTCCAGCAGTTGCACGAAAGCGGGGTCCAGATAGCCGATCACCGGGGTCGTCATGGCCCTATAGACGCGGGGGTGCACGTTGGAAGGCCCGGGCCCCAGCAGGAGGCGGGCAGGGACGTTCAGTTCACCGAGATCCTGCGACATTGGCACCTCCCCCTACTGCGGCCTTGGTTCGTCTTCACGGCGCTTCCCCCTGCCAGCGCAGCACGGGCTTGCGCGCCGCCGTCGCCTCGTCTAGACGGCGCAGAGGCGCTGTATGCGGGGCGCCCTTCACCAGCTCCGGCTGCTCCTGGGCCTCCCGGGCGATCTCCAGCATCGCCTCGCAGAAGGCATCCAGCGCCTCCTTGGACTCCGATTCGGTGGGCTCGATCATAAGCGCTTCGTCGACGATGAGAGGAAAGTAGACCGTCGGCGGATGGAAGCCGTAATCGATGAGGCGCTTGGCGATGTCCAGGGTCCTCACCCCCAGCGCCCGCTGCTTGGCTCCCGAGAGGACGACCTCGTGCATGCAGCGCCGGCGGTATGGCAGGTGGTAGGCGTCACGCAGGCGGGCCATGAGGTAGTTGGCGTTGAGGACGGCGTTCTCGCTCACGGCCCGCAGGCCCTCGGCCCCAAGGCTGAGGACATAGGCCAACGCCCGTACGATGACCCCGAAGTTGCCGTGGAAGGCGGTCATCTTGCCTATGCTTTTCGCTGGGGTGGCGAGACGGTAGAAGCCGTCCTCCTCTTCCACCACCGGCGCGGGCAGATACGGGGCCAGCTTGGCCTTGGCGCAGACGGGGCCGGCGCCCGGGCCGCCGCCGCCATGGGGCGTCGAGAACGTCTTGTGCAGATTCAGGTGCACGATATCGAAGCCCATGTCGCCGAAGCGGGCGCGCCCCAGGAAGGCGTTCTGGTTGGCGCCGTCGCCGTAGAGGAGGGCGCCCCGCTCGTGCAGCAGGGCCGCTATCGCCCCGATGTTGCGGTCGAAGAGCCCCAGAGTGGACGGCAAGGTCAGCATCATGGCGGCGACAGTCCCGTCCACCTCCTTGCGAAGGAACTCCATGTCCGTGTTGCCCTCCGCGTCCGATGGCACGGTGACCACCTGGAAGCCGGCCATGGCGGCCGTAGCCGGGTTGGTGCCGTGGGCTGAGTCCGGGACAAGCACCTTGCGCCGGGCGCCGTCACCGTGGTCAGCCAGGTAGGCCTTGATCGCCAGGATACCGGAGAGCTCGCCCTGGGCGCCGGCGGCTGGCGCCAGGCTAACGGCGTCCATACCGGTGATCTCCGCCAGCGCCTCCTGTAGGGCGTACATCACCCATAGGGCGCCCTGCACGGTCTCCGGCGCCTGGAGCGGGTGAGGAGCACTGAAGCCGGGAAGCCTGGCGATGTCCTCGTTGACCTTGGGGTTGTACTTCATGGTGCACGACCCCAAAGGGTAGAATCCTGTGTCCACGCCGTAGTTCAGCCGGCTGAGGGCCAGGAAGTAGCGAATGACCTCGTTCTGGGCCATCTCTGGGAGGGTGAGGCTGGAACGTAGGAAGCGCGCCGGCGGCAGCGGCGCCTGCGGGACATCGAGGCCGGGCAGCTTGACGCCTTGCCGGCCCGGACGGCTCAGGTCGAAGGTGAGGCGGGCGCCGAGGTTGGCCTGCCCGGCGCCTGCCCTGGATCGTTGGGCTGTCGTCATCGCACCTCCCCTAGCGCCTCCGCCAGCCGCTCGATCTCCTCGCGAGTATTCATCTCCGTGACGCAGAACAGCATCCCGTTGGGCACCTGCTGGGAGACGTCCAGGCCGCCGATAATGCCTCTCTTCAGGAGGTGGCGGTTTACCTCCGCTGGCGGCCGGGGGCAACGCACGGCGAATTCTTTGAAGAAGGGGCCTTCTGTGGCCAGCGAATAGCCTTCCAGGCCCTCGATGAGCCCCGCGGCGTAGTGGGCCTTGTGATAGCAGAGTTCAGCGATCCGCCTGA